>JBGPBQ010000062.1:0-15746 GCA_041481345.1 Anaerolineae bacterium | reverse complement strand
TCGCTCATTAATGGGTAATTTATTCCACCCAAAGACTCCGCCCATGCTTTCAGGCAGGGAACATGATCTACGCTTACGCCCAGGACCTGGGCATCTAATCCCTCGAACTTGCCGGTGTCGGCTTCGTATGAAGGGATCTGGCCCGTTCAAACGGGTGTCCAGGCCAATGGAAAGAACACCAACACCACGTTTTTACCGAGGTAGTCGCTAAGCTTGATGTCCTTGTCCAAATGGGATGGCAGAGTAAAATCAGGGGCTGCCTGCCCGACGTATAGTTTCATATTTGCCTCCTTCCTGGTGAGCAATTTTACCCTATATTTAATCGAAAGGTGGGCAGGATAACCTGCCCACCGGGTGAGAAACATTTAATGTTTTTGGATATTTTTTGCCAGGAACGGTCCACCAAACAGGGGTGCGAAGAAGCAAAAATTACCCAGACCCGCTACCAGGGGCACCAGGCCGACAATTGCCAGGATAATTCCTCCCGTACCATGCACCACTATCAGACCCATCATGATCAATGCAAGCCCCGCCAGGATGCGGAGTAGACGACCCGACAACGAAGACATAAAGCGTGCGAAATCCATTTTTTTCTCCTTTTTACACTCTATTCAATTGGTTTTTTGTGCAATCTTTGACGTTTAAACATTTAGATACACGGGTGTAAAAAAGGTTACATCCCTGGCATCGGCGAATACCCTGGTCTTCAAGTCTTCTTCCTCCAGCCCAAACGGCTGCAGGACGGCGGCCGCGGCACGCATCAAGAGCACCCGGTAGCGCTCGTGGTCAATACTGCGCACATCCACAGGCTCCGGTAGGTCCCAGGCGTGCACGCCTGGCTCACCCAGCGTGTACACGAAGCGCACGCGCTGCCCGGGGCGCAGGTTTCTCCCGATCGCCGCCAGCTGCGCCGCCGCCCTTGCACCCGGAGAGGGGGTGCGGTATTCCGACAGCTCGCGGCTCAGCGTCAGCGAGACCAACAGGTCCTCTATCGGCACGCTGCCCGTACGCAGCCTGGTTAGCGCCTTACGCAGCAGCTTTAATATCTTGGGAAGATAGGTGGAGCGGTCATCCACGTTGGAGGCATGCACCAGGATATCGAGGATCTCCATCTGCATGGTCGATACCCAGGCGGGCGTATCGTGGCGCCTGACTTCTATCCCGCGCATCTTCAACGAACCATCCTGGAAAACCCCGAAATATCGGTTGGGCACCGGCACTCTCTCATCCATGCGCGAGGGCAGAAACGCCACCCAGCGGTAGATCCCATCCAGGGCAATCGGCAGCCGGGTGCGGTTGGTGATTTCCTCCAGCAGCGGCTGGAAGGCGGGCACATCCGCCAGGCCCTTCTTCTTCACCCACAACCCATCCACGTACATGTGCAGCACGGTAAAACCCAGGTCTTCGGCGGCTTCCTTGGCGCGCAGCAGCATCTCGCGCCCATAGGCAGTCACCGCCTCGTGCGCCTCGATGCGCCCAAAACGGGCATTCTTGTAACCCAGGTAACCAAAACAGGTCACCAGCAGCCACTTGTGCGCCGTAGCCTGTGCCTGGTAAGTCTGGCGGCGCGGGTCCCAGGCGGGCAGCTCAGCCAAGCGCAGCTTGAGCTCCAGGCGCTTATCTAGCAGCGGCGCCAGCGTCTGAGGGATCAGGCCGGAGGTCTCCTGGTCGATCCACAAGCCCAGCTCTGACACCCGTTCCAGCCGGGCGTATTGGTCCCTGCCCACGGTGTTCGGGTCAGCCACCGTCTCAGGGGAGATATTGAAGTGGCGCATGATGCTTGGATACATCGAGATGAAGTCCACCTCCGCCACGTCGCGGTGTAAACCGATCAACGGCTGGTAGACCAGACCTCCCTGGTCTGCCTGCATCATCTCGAGGGCGCTCTTGGGGCGCTCAGCCTGCTGTTTGTGCCACGGCACCATGATCCCCAGGCGCAGGGCGGTCACCATCTGCATGGCAGAGATGCCGCTGCCCGGCGAAACGCGCGCCACCACCTGTCCCGCCAGGGCCGTGACCCGCGCCAGCTCGTACACCCCCTCCAGCCCGTAGTCGTGGAACAGCATGGCATTGCAGCCGTCGATATGCCAACGCCCAAACAGATGCACCTGCCTGCCGCGGTAGATCACCTGCCCGTAAGCCATGTAGCTGCGCTCATCTTTACGGATGACCTCCCTGCCCGGCTCGCGGTTCAAGGGCAGCGGGATGTGCCACTGCTCCGACAGGTCGATCAGGTACGGCAGCAGCCAGGTATCTCCCCAGGCTGTCATCAGAATGTCCGGGTCCTGGCGCTCGAGGATGGCGCGCAGGTTGATAAGCAAGGGGCGGGGATGGTCTAGGCTGAAGCGGTAGGAAATGCTCATCGAGCGCACGTACAGGGTTTTGGGGGTGGCATGCGCCGGGTCAACGTCTGGCTCGATTGCCAGCAGGCGCAAAGGCGGCGCCGGTGGGTCCAGCTCCCAGGGTGTGTCCAGCGCCTGCAGGGCCTGCACCCTCCCCTTATCATCCACCTCCACCCGGCAGTGCACCAGCGGAAAGGTGTTATAGATGGCGGCGTGGCGAGTGGTGAGGGGCAGGTCGGCGTCGTAATAGGGCAGCTCGGGGAACTCACGTGCCACGCGCTGAAATAGGTATGGCTGGGCAGCCGTCTGGAGCATGGTTGCCTCCAGCACCTGCACCGGCTGGGGCAAGAAGATATCCCGCCGCTCGGTGCGCTTCAGCTCTGCCTTTTCCGGCTGGGCCCGCAGGAAGCGCCACAACTGGCGCAAGCGGGCAGGCTCACCAGCCGCGTAAAAGGTGATTGGGAAATCTTGGGTCAGGCGATGGCGCTGCCCGTCCTCACCCACCAGCCAGAGTACGACCCCTGGTTGCGTGTCAGCGAACAGGTCCAGCAGCCACCCCGTCAGCTCAGCCATGGAAGTTGATCAAATTTGGCTCTGAGGCCGGCGGTTCATGGTCTGCAGGCGGGTCAGCCGGTCCCTCTTCACCCGGCTCTGGGAGTGGGACAGCGCTGCCCGCCTCCACCGCTGCGCTGAGCGCATCCAGGTAGGCGGTGGAATCGCCTCGCTCCAGCTGCTCCAGGGCCGCGGCATCGCTGGGGTTCAGCAGGTAGCGCATGCGCAGCACCTGTTTATGCTCTTCAAGCAGCATGGCCAGCAGGAAAACCTCAAACGGCAGCGCATGCGAGGCATACGCCGCCGCTGCCAGGTGTTTGTGGGCTGCGGCGAACAGGTCGTCCAGCGCTTTCTGGTCACTGCGGCGCAAAGCGCGCCGGAAGCGCAGGAATGACTCTTGCTCCTTCAGAAATACTTGAGTAACAGATGGAAGTGTACGTCCCATAAAAAACCTCCTTAAAATAAACGCAGTGGCTCCGCGGGCTGTGGCTCTTCAAAGCTCCACACCTGCCCGGCTGACTCTGTCAGCCTCTCGAGCAGCTCAACGGGCTGGTCGCGGCTGGGCAAACTGGCGCTCACCGCCACCGAAGCCATGCGGCACAACCGGCGCAGCTCAGCCAGACTCACCTCCAACAGGCGCATCCGCTCGGGCAGCTTCACATTTTCATCGTAGAAGGTATCCAGCAGGTTAAGCACCAGGACGGGTGAGATGTCTGCCACCGACTCGCTCAGCAGGGTTTCCACCTGGTAGCAGGTGAAGGCGCGCGCCACGCTCACCCGTTCGAGCGCCTGCTGCCAGGAAGACGTTTGCTGGCGCAGCTGGCGCGCCAGGCCGTAACCATCGAAGCAGTTGCCGGCATCCACCAGGCGCACCCTGCCGGTCACGGCCAGGCGGGCGGTCAAGATGGTCATCATCTGGCGCTGGGCCCGATGGGGCGCGATCACCAGGTGTAGCTGCCGGGGGGAAAGCTGAAGAGGGTAATCCATCTTCCTACCGTAATCCAAAGCGGGATGAGTGTATGGTTCCATATTTTGATTATATCAGAACATATGTTCTAATAACATTAGAGTTTCATCATTTCCTCCACCCCGGTTTTGCTTCCGGCAAGTGGGTTGATAGTCGATTAATCTTAATGTGAATATAAGGATTGCCGCCATTTTAATGTGGTAAAATCTCGCGCCGTTAAGTCGTGACGCTTCCCACTTAAACGCTTTTTTGAATGAATAACGTAAATTCTTCTTCCGCAGGGCTGGCAAACAACCCCAAGCTCCTGATCAAATTATGCCAAGTGGTTAAGGTATACAAAACTGCAGCGGGTGATTTCACCGCGCTCAAGGGCATCTCGGCCGACCTTTACGCAGGAGAATTTGTGGGCGTCATCGGCAGGTCAGGGGCAGGCAAGACTACTCTGCTCAACATGATCACCGGCGCCGACAGCATCACCTCCGGCGAGGTTATCGTCAACCCTGGGAATGGCAGCAGCACCTCCATCCACGCCCTGAGCGAGAACGCACTGGCAGTATGGCGTGGACGTAATGTGGGCATCATCCACCAGTCTTTTCAGCTCCTACCCATGCTCAACCTGGTGGAGAATATCATGCTGCCGGTAGATTTCAGCGGTCACTACCGCAGCCGGGTGAGCAAAGAGCGCGCCATCGAGCTGCTAAAGCTGGTGGAGCTGGAAGACCATGCCTACAAGCTGCCGGCTTACATCTCGGGTGGGCAGAAACAGCGCGTTGCCATCGCTCGTTCGCTCGCCAATGACCCTCCCATCATCGTCGCCGACGAACCCACTGGCAGCCTGGATACCCTCACGGCTGAAACCATCTTCGAAATATTCGAAAAGCTCATCCAGGAGGGGCGCACCATCATCATGGTGACGCATGACAACAACCTCGGCCCACGCTTCACCCGCCGCTTGCTGATCATCGATGGACAGATAGATTCCGATTCGGGCTTCCACATACCAACCGCTCAGGTGCAGCAGTGAACAGTGCATATACTCCTTCCCTGATCCAGCTCCGTCAGGTGGTCAAGCGCTTCAAGAACTCCGCTGGCGAATTTGTCGCCCTGCGCGGGGTGAATGTGGACATCCCGACCAGCGAATTTGTCGCCATTGTGGGCAAATCCGGCAGCGGCAAGTCTACCTTGCTCAACATGATCACAGGGATAGACCATCCTACAAGCGGTGAAGTGCTGGTGAATGGCGTGAACATCTATCAAATGACCGAGAGCCAGCGCGCCCTGTGGCGCGGTTGCAACATGGGGATTGTCTTCCAATTCTTTCAGCTGATGCCTATGCTTACCCTCCACGAAAACACGATGCTGCCGATGGACTACTGCAACGTGTTCTCCCCCGCCGAGCGCCCGGAGCGCGCCATGGAGCTGCTCAAGATGGTCGGTTTGGAGCAGCAGGCGCATAAGCTTCCGGCAGCCGTATCCAGTGGGCAGCAGCAAACTGCCGCCATCGCCCGTGCAATGGCGACCGACCCTCCAATTATCGTTGCCGACGAGCCTACCGGAAACCTGGATTCACGCTCGTCCGATGAAATCATCGAGCTGTTCAACCGCCTCGTTGAGCAGGGTAAAACAATTATTCTGGTCACCCACGATCCGTCGATCACCAAACGCACATTGCGTACGTTGATCATCTCGGATGGAGAGATCATCGATGAGGCTGTTGCTCAGGCATTACCCCTGCTCAGCCACGCTAAAATGCTCAAAGTGACCCACCTGGTCAAACGCATGGAAATATCCCCGGGCGGAATGATTATCCGTAAAGGTCAGAATGTAGACAATTTCTTCATCATAGTGCGTGGGCAGGTGGAGATTGTTTTGGAAAGCTCGAAGCGCCCTGAGGTTACCCTCGGACAGCTTGGACCGGGTGAGTTCTTTGGTGAGATTGAGCTGATCCACGGCGGCGATTCGATCGCCAGCGTACGCGCCGCGCCGGATGCTCCCGTGGAGCTCGTTGCACTGCCTCACAAGGATTTCGCCGAGATGTTGGTCGGCTCCCCGCTAACTGAGGAAGCTCTCTCCCGCATCGTCCAGGCCCGCCTGGCGCAGAACCGCTCTGCAGACCGCAGGACTGGGTGGTGGTAGCATGATCCGTCCGCGTTGGCGCAAGGTCCTCTCCGATCTATGGGATAACAAATCGCGCACCTTGCTGGTGGTGGCCTCCATCGCCGTAGGGGTGTTTTCCATTGGCATGATCGCCGGAGCATACGAGATCATCTCGAACGACATGGGAGCCAGCTATGCCTCCGCCGTCCCGGCAAATATTGACATGCGCATCGATCCATTCAACCAGGTCCTGCTCGATTCGCTCCAAAGTATGGATGGCGTAAAGGATGCTGAAGGGCGGGGCTTTTTTTCGGTGCGTACGCGCCATCCTGGTGGCGAATGGACCAACCTCGAACTGGTAGCGATCGATGATTTTAATGCTGTCCAGATAAATCTGCTGTTGCCGCTGCAGGGCAACCCTGTCCCTGCCGATAAGCAGGTCATCCTGGAACAGAAGGCACTGAACGACCTGTCGGTGAAAGTTGGGGATGATCTGGACTTCCAGCTCCCGAACGGTAAGATCAAAACAATGACCGTGGTAGGCATCGTGCAAGATCAGACCACCGGTGCAGGTGATTTTCTATCACCGCCATTGGGATATGTAACCCTCGATACCCTCCCTTGGCTGGGACTACCGCCCTTATATAACCACCTGCTGGTCACAGTCAATGGTAACTCGAACGACATCGACCATATTCGTCAAGTCTCCGCGGCTGTCACCGACAAGATTGAGAAGAGCGGCAGGCAAGTCTACCGCACCAAATTGAATATGTCCAACGAGCACCCTATGGCTTCCACTGTCAAAGCCATTCTGGGCATCCTGATGGCGTTGGGGTTATTGATCGTATTTTTAAGCGGTTCGTTGATTGCCAATACGCTCAACTCTCTGCTCACCCAACACCTTCCGCATATCGGGGTGATGAAGCTGATCGGGGCGCGCAGCCAGCAAATCTTCGGCATGTATATCGTCCTCATCCTATCCTTTGGGCTGATCGCATTGTTGATCGCCCTGCCGACGGGTGGTCAGGCAGCCTATGCGCTCTCAGAATTGATTGCCAGTAAAATGAACTTTAATTTACAGGGCTATCGGATTGTCCCGTTAGCTTTTACCTTACAGGCGATTGTAGCTCTGTTGGTACCTCTGGCAGCCGGCTTCATCCCGGTCAATAATGGCTCACGCATTAAAGTTCAAGCCGCCATCAGCGGGAATGGAACAGCCTCAGGTAAAGCCTCATCTGGCTGGTTGGAACGGCTGGGGAGTCGGGTCAAATGGCTTTCGCGACCGATGCTGATATCCCTGCGCAACACATTCCGCCGCAAACGCCGACTGCTGCTCACCTTGCTCACTCTCACCATCGGTGGCGCAATCTTCATCGGTGTTTTCAATGTGCAGCGCTCCTTAAATGATTATATGGTTATGACCGGCAAATATTTCATCGCCGACGTGACCCTCAGTTTTGACCGGCCTTATCGTGTGAATGAGATCAACCAGGCTGTGATGCGCATCCCGCATGTACAGCATGTCGAGGGCTGGTTGCAATTGGGAGCAGAAATAATCAATTCTGCGGGAGATACTTCGGCTAATCTAAGTATCCTGGCTCCACCCGTCGATAGTAAATTAATCGAGCCGATTATGTTGCAGGGTCGTTGGCTTAAGCCGGGCGACACGACTGCCATCACGGTCGGCGAGGCTATCTGGAGTGATTACCCTGGTCTAAAACCAGGCGACCAGCTCAAGCTGAAGCTCAATGGACAGGAGGATTACTGGACCGTGGTGGGCATTTTCCGCTTTATCAGCCGCGACCAGATCATCGCCTACGCCAGCTACGATTACATCTCGCAGCTGCTCAGCCTGACGGGTCAATCCTCTTCATACCGCGTAGTCACCGATCAACACTCCCTGGAATATCAAAAGCAGATGGCTGCGACCATCGATAGCAACTTGCGCGGACTTGGTTATCACGTAAGTGAGTCTCAGGCAGGGTTGGCAACATTGCAAATCGCCTCCGAAAGCCTGGCGATCCTGATCAACTTTTTACTCATAATGGCGCTGCTCACGGCAACCGTCGGTAGCATTGGTTTGACCGGCACCATGGGCATGAACGTCATGGAACGCACACGCGAGATCGGCATTATGCGCGCCATCGGTGCCACCGATAGTCAGATCATGAAAACCGTTATGGTCGAGGGGCTAATCATTGGGATGATCAGCTGGTTCCTGGCAGCCATTGTCTCTTTCCCCATCACCATCCTGCTCTCACGTATCATCAGTATGGCAATTTTCAACTCCCCAAGCAAGTTCATGCTTAACCCACTTGGTTTTCTTATCTGGCTCGGATTGGTCTTGGTATTGGCGGCGGTCGCCAGTGTGCTTCCCGCCCGGAATGCTGCTCACCTGACCATTCGTGAGGTCTTGGCGTATGAATAGCAATAAAATCTTTATGAGGTGGATTATGAAACGCGAAATTAAATTATTAATCATCTTGATCATCACAATGGTCCTTTTGAGCAGCTGCAGCACTTTGGGTATCAAGAGCACACCCACGGCCACCCCCGTCCCGACCGTTGAAGCCAACGGAGGGGTCATCAGCCAGGGCAACCTGGTACCCAAGGATTATATGTACCTGTCATTTCCCGGCGGAGGGCATGTGTCCCAGGTTCTGGTGAAACAGGGTGACCAGGTGACTGCAGGTCAGGTATTGGCGTCCTTGGGTGATCGCGAGCAGTACCAGGCCAGTGTCACCGCGACCCAGCTGGAGGTCCAAAATGCCCAACAGGCACTGAATGACCTCAACTCCAACGCTGGCATCACCTCCTCGAATGCTTGGCTTGCGCTGCTGGATGCCAACAGCGCCCTCATCCAGGCAAAAACTGCCTGGGCTGCTATCGATACCGACGAATACCAGAAAAAGGTCGATGACGCAGAGCTCAAGGTTTCCGATATGAAGACTGCCCTGGATGATGCTCAAACTGCGTTTGACAAAGTTGCCAACCTGGCCGTTGATAACCCGACCCGCAAGTCAGCCGAGACGAATTTGAAAAAAGCACAATCGGATTATGACAATGCAGTCCATGAACGCGACCAGCTTCTCATCGCCCGCGACCGCGCCCAGGCCAGTTTGCAGTTGGCGCAGGCTGTGCAAGTCAAGGCGCAGCACGACTATGATGTCACCCGTCAGGGTCCGAATCCCGACCAGCTCACCCTGGCCCAAATGAGCCTGGATACCGCCAAGGCCCACCTGACTGCCGCCCAGTCAGCATTGAATAGCCTGGATCTGAAAGCTCCCTTTAATGGCGCTGTGGTCGACGTGAACGTCAGCAACGGTCAGCTGGTTGGCTCCGACACGTGGGCCGTCCTGGTGGCCGATTTCTCCGAATGGTATGTAGACACAAATGACCTGACCGAACAAAAGGTGGTGAACCTCTCCATGGGTCAGACTGCCACCATCTCCCCCGATGCCCTGCCCGACGTGCAATTGACCAGCACGGTGACCGAAATTGCAGATAATTTCAACCTAAAGTCTGGTGATGTGCTCTATCATGTTCGCCTGCGTGTCGATCAGCCAGACCCCGGCTTCAAGTGGGGCATGACCGTCGAAATCGCTTTTAACCCCTAAGAAAGAGGCCCGGTTTCGACCGGGCCTCTTTCTGTATTGCATTAATTCTCTCTATGAAGCCACCTAGATAAAATGTAACCTTTTCAAGCATTGAGTATCAAATTATTTTAGTTCCTAGACTTAGCAATAATGGATCATCGATCGAAGGCTCAGCCTTCAGACATCTTACCCTCGGAGTAAAATATGCCTGTTTTCGAATTCATCTGTACCGACTGCGGCAAGCCGTTTGAAGAACTCGTACTTAACACGAGCAATATAGGAGAGGTCACCTGCCCCGCCTGCCATAGTCAAAATATCTTCAAGAAAATCTCCATCTTTACCTCTAATCCCACAACTGATGGAGCATATTCATTCGGAAGTGCTTCCAGCGCAGGCTGCAGCACCGGTAGCGCCTGAGGGGCGTAAATATAATTCGACCGTGAGTCGATATCATTTGTGCGGTGCACAGGGTTTAGTAGTGATCCAATTCCTGTGCACCGCACTTCTTTTTTAATAATATAATCAAGCTTCGAGGAGTGCCACACCATGCGTATTCTGACTGATGCCCAGGAAGACTTGCTCAAAGATTCCCGCAACTTGCTGAATGACCTGCGTGCTTGCCTGATCCAGTTTGGAGCCGCGCCTGAAGACTATGAGATCCTGGCAGATTCCATCCGCCAGCTGGATGAGCTGTTCCTACTTGTAGTGGTAGGTGAGTTCAACTCAGGTAAGAGTGCATTCATCAACGCTCTACTGGGTCAGAAGCTGCTCAAGGAAGGCGTCACCCCCACCACCACCCAGATCAACGTCCTCAAGTTTGGTGAAACACAGGAGCGCCGTGTTGAAAATGAGAACCTGCACACCCTGACGGCCCCCGTGGAGCTTTTAGCCGAGCTGAATATTGTGGATACTCCCGGCACCAATGCCATTATCCGCCAGCATGAGGCCATCACCCAGCAGTTCGTCCCTCGCTCCGATCTGGTGTTGTTCGTCACCTCAGCCGACCGACCCTTCACTGAAAGTGAGCGACAATTCCTTGAAAAGATCCGCAATTGGGGCAAAAAGGTGCTCATCGTGCTGAACAAGATCGACCTGTTCCAAAGCCAGGAAGAATTGAATCAGGTCGTGGCTTTCATCAGCCAGAATGCCATGGCCCTGCTGGGCATCACCCCCGAGATCTTCCCCGTCAGCGCCCGCTTGGCGCTGCGCTCCAAGCTGGGTGAGCAGGAGCTGTGGGAAGCCAGTCGCTTCGAAGTCCTGGAGAAATATATCCACGACACCCTGGATGAGAAGGGACGCCTGTTATTGAAATTCATGAACCCACTGGGGGTTGGCTCCCACTTGGTGAACAAATACCTGGATATCACCGGTTCACGTCTTGAGCTACTCAAAACCGATTCGGTTGTGCTGGAAGACATTGACGCCCAGCTGGCACTATACCAGCTAGACATGCACCGCGACTTTGAATTCCGCATGTCAGATATCGATAACGTGCTTTACGAGATGGAACAGCGCGGCTCGGACTATTTCGACGAAACTCTACGACTGGCGAGGATTCTTGACCTGCTGAACAAATCCCGCATCCAGAAGGAGTTCGAGCAACGTGTGGTCGCAGACGTACCCCAACGTATCGAGACCAAGGTCAACGAGCTTATCGACTGGCTGGTGGAAGCCAACCTGCACCAGTGGCAGGCGGTGATGGAACATATTGCCGACCGCAGGCGACAGTACGAGCAACGCATCATCGGCGATGCCGCCGGGGGCAGCTTCCACTATGACCGCGAGAAGCTGATTGATGGAGTGGGACGTGAAGCCCAACGCGTGGTGGAGGGCTATGACCGTGAAGCTGAGGCCCGCCTCATGGCAGAAGGCGCCCAGACAGCGGTGGCTGCTCTGGCTGCCACCGAGGTGGGTGCCGTCGGCCTGGGCACGCTGATCGTGATCCTCGCCACTACTGCTGCCGCCGATGCCACCGGTATCATCCTCGCCAGCGCGATTGCCCTGCTGGGGTTGTTCATCATCCCTGCAAAAAAGCGCCAAGCCAAGGTGGAGCTGCGTGGAAAGATCGCCAACCTGCGCCAGCAGCTCTCTCAATCACTGCGCACCCAGTTCGAGCATGAGATGGAACGGGGCATATTGAACATCAAGGACGCCATTGCCCCTTATTCGCGTTTTGTGCGCGCTGAGCAAGGCAAGCTCGAAGAAGTACAATCCAAATTATCAGATACGAATACCGGGTTGGAAGCGCTTAAAATCCAGGTGGATGAGGTAATTACTCGCTAATGTTTTTACACGCCATCCAGGAAAATTATTAACTACATAGCCCAATCTATAAATTTCTATTGGCAAGCGGTCTTTTGCGTAGATTTCCCCATTTTCTTATACCAGAAACCAGATTATTTGTGAAATCTGTGACAATTAATCCTTGACTCAGGTATGAATCGGGGTAATAATTAACGCAAGATTAAAAAGGAGGGATTATTAGTATATTTATCGTTACCCCCAACCCAATATGAATATTTTGTAAGGAAGCGATGAACCAAAGATCATTTTGGGTCGCTTACCTCTTTTCGGGGGAAGTCTTGGGGGAGCTAATCGCAAAACCGGTCTTTAGGGTCGGGATTTGTATTTATGTCTTCATGTAGATGGGAAGTTGGAAGGTTCGATTTTCTGACCGTTCTGTTCCTGGTTTCTTTCGGGGGTATTTTATAGTTCAATCCTCCAAACGCCCTCGAATAGCTTAAACCCGGCGTTTTTTGGCAGTTAATCTTCTGGTATTGGCAGTCATTTTTTGCAATATTTAAGCTGGTAGAAAGGGGATTTTTAACTGAATTAGCCAATCTTGTACTTGTTATCATGACAGGTCTGGAGGTGAGTGGCAACGATAAAACCAAAAATAATCAAATAATTAAAAATTTCAACAACCAATCAAGTTAATCAGTGAGGAGGAAGCAATGAAACGCAATAGGGTATTTTTCACAATTAGTTTGATCGTCATCTTCAGCATGCTGGTAGGATTGACTGCTAGCACCGCCCAATCACCCGCGCCAGCTAGGCAGCCTATCACGCTCAATGCTGATATGACTAGCGCGGAAGTAGTTGCTGCTTTACCCCGTGATCAGACCTTATACTTCAATGGTCAACAGTGGGGTTCGGTTAATGGTTGGAATCCATACTCTGACAGCATGAATAATGCCATGGCAATTGCCCAGCAGGACAACGCCCGAGTCATCATGTTCGAAACCCCGTACATCTATAACATGCTCAATGGTGAGAAGTTCCCTCTGCTGGCTGATGGTCCATACACATGGAACGACGCCAGGACCGAGATCACCTTTACGCTCAAAACCGCCGCACATTGGACCGATGATACCCCGGTAACCGTGGATGATGTTGCCTATACCTGGTATGCCAATGTCACATACTCGACAACTGTCGGCCTTTATTACAAGGATTATATTGATACCATTGAAGCCGTTGACCCAGCGACGGTCCTGGTCAAGGCCAAACTGGATCAGGATGGTAAAGCTGTCAATCCTCTGATGGTTTCTTATTACTTGAGCCATAGCTATGTCATCCAGAAAGCCTGGACCCAGATACTGGAAGCGCGGGTCGGAGGCAATCCTGACGACTTCAAAACCGATCCTGCTGAAGATGTCGTTTGGTCCGGCCCCTATCACAAATTCTCCGCTGACGATGCGGCGGTTGTCTACGTTCGTGATGACAACTACTGGGGTCAGGATGCTTCTATGTGGGGCAAGCTTCCCACTCCAAAGTACCTGGCGCATGTGATTTATGCCGATACCAACGCTGGTGAGATCGCTTTTGAAGCCGGAGAGGTGGACGTCAGCCAGCAGTTCATTCCCAATGTTCAGGATCTGTGGCTTGTCGATGGGCTACCCATCTCCACCTACCTGCCAGATGCTCCCTATATGGTCGGTGCCACCCTCCCAACGGCCTTCTACAACCTGGATTCCTACGGTTTGGACAATCTTGTGATCCGCAAAGCCATTGCCATCGCGGTCGACTATACCGCTATCATTTCCGACGCCATGACCAACCAATCCGCTACCTTCGATCAGGTTCCACGCTCGATCATGAACCCGTCAGACTATGAACAGTCACTGTACGACCACGATGCTGTCAAGGACCTGCAGTGGGCTGGCAACGACATCGAAGGCGCCAAGGCACTGCTCGACGCAGCCGGTATTATCGACACCAATTCGGATGGCTGGCGCGAATACAACGGGCAGACCCTTATCTATACTGCAACCTGCCCCAATGGCTGGTCCGATTGGCAGGCTGCAATAGAAATCGTGGCTGCCGCCGGACGAGCCATCGGTATTAACACCATTACCAACTATCCTGAATGGTTCGAATATCAGGTCGCTGTCACCAATTGGCCGATCCCCGCAGGTTATGATATCTTCATGATGTGGAGTGACGGTGCTGGCCCGACTGAACCCTGGGGACGTATCCACCATTTGATCAGCTCTGAATTCTATCATATGCAGAACAACTGGAACGGCAACTGGGGCGGATACACGAATCCCGCTGCCGATGTAATCATCCAGAGGATCCCCGGTGAAACCGATCCCGCCATCCTGAAGGCTGACTACACGGAGCTCACTGCGATCTACCTGACCGATATCCCCTCTTTCTCGCTCATGTACCGTCCCCAATCGTTCCATACAGTAAACGAGAGTATTTGGACCAACTTCCCTCACCAGGGTGATGGTACCAACCCGCCCGTCCCTCCGCTCAACCTGACCGACGGATACAGTATTGCCGGTCTGTATAACCTCAGGCTTGTCGTGCCCGTCTCGGTTGATTTCTCTGCCGATCCAACTTCCGGTCCTGTCCCGCTGACGGTGGCTTTCACCAACCTCTCCACAGGTGACTACGATACCTGCCAGTGGGACTTTGGTGATACCCTGACCAGCACACTCTGCATTCCAGCTGATCATGTATATATTTCCACCGGTGTCTATACCGTTACTCTGACCGCCAGTGGCTTGGGTGGCAGCGACATCGAAAGCAAGGCTGGCTATATAACAGTGGAGAATCAGAAGATCTTCATGCCGGTGATCCGGCGATAAAAGAGGTGATAGATATAAACCTTCATAGTGCCTGATGGATTACTAATAAATCCGATTAAACCTGTTTTGGGTTTCCTGGTAACTGTCCAACACCAGGAAACCCATTCTTTAATCGTGAAGTCAACTAGCTTGCCACTACCACTTAACCTGCTGTCCTTGGGTATACCGCCTTTTCTCCCTCTCGTTCCACACCACCACGCCCCCACTGCCTACCACCTGATAATCTTCATTCTCACCCACCAGAGCGGTATTGCCTTCGATGCCCAATAAGGTTTCGTGATCTCGAACCAGCAAGTGGAGTGTATTGATCATCGCCTTGGGGATTTCATCAAAATGAGGCATAATCATCGCACCTCGCACCAAGCCAAACGCCTGTTTCGCGTGAGGGAATCCTGGGATGCGCTCGCCCATGATCATCGCCCCTGCGCTGCATCCCGCCACCACCCCACCGTTGTTCAATACTTCCATGATAGCTGTCCATACCAGGCTGTTGGCTAATGTGCGGTATAAATAATCCGGCTTTCCTCCCGAAAGATAGATAAAATTTGCTCGTCGGATGCAATCTGCAAACTCAGCTTGATTTGCGCTGGCTTCATCGACCACCGGCAGGGCTTCCACCTCTGCGCCCAGTTTTGAAAAGTGCGCCTTTCCCAGCTCCAACCAGTAGGTAATGCGCTCAGCACCTTCCATGCCTGCTGCTGTGGGCAGGCATATAATATGTGCTTCAGACTTTAGCTGCCCCAATAGATACGTGTCCACCGCATCCATGGGGGCTAAATATTCACCACTGCCCACCAGCGCCAGCAAGCGGCTACCCGTTCTTCCAGGCTTGGGCGAACTTTTTGATCCGCCGGCGGATGTACCAGATCTGTGGGTCAGATCTCGGTCGTTGCTGTTTGATCAGGTCCATTGCCTGCTCGGGCGTCATTCCCTGGGCGATCAAGATACACGCTGCCATGGCTGCACCGCGGGGCCTGCCTTTCGCGCAATGGGTGTACACCGCCCCTCCGGTTTTGATCACTTTCAGCGCTTCCTGCACCCCCATCTGTAGCGCTCGTATGGGGATGGGTATGAGTGGCGAGTCGATCACTGG
>JBGPBQ010000061.1:0-16068 GCA_041481345.1 Anaerolineae bacterium | reverse complement strand
GGCCTTGGCATCCGTCATCGATACGGCTGAATTATCTGGCGTTCGGGCTTTTGAGACGATTTTGTCCCTTTTTGGTCCACCTGCACTCCCATTTCCCAGTATCGGTGAGTAATTACATATCTTAGGGAGAAATTGCCCGATTGCAATTTCCTCCACCCCAATCTCGTTTTCAAGACCAGCACCCAATCAACTTATGTTAATTGTTCCTTTTTGATTTTTTTAAAAACAATTCCGCGCTTGCCTTTTCCCCTCCTCAATGCTGAAGTCAGCCATCGGCTGTCAGCTTTCAGTCAAATAAGGAAGGGCTGTGGATAAGCCGATCAAGATGACCGTCCACGAATAAGAACACGAATAGTGAATTCACGAAGGGACTACAGGTAAACGAATGCCCCCCTCCCCCAAATTTTCTCAATTTAGGGGAGGAGAAAACCAATTTACTTTAAATATTCGTCGGGGAGGGCTTGCACCTGGGCGATGAAACGGCGACCGTCGTCGAAGTGACCCGTGAAGACCCACATGGGCTGGACGTACAACCAAGGTGCCAGATTCGGGTCGGTGGCAGCGGAGGCCTGGCAGCGGTCGAGGTTGATGGCATCATATGCCAACTCGACGTTATCGATGGTGACCGTGCCCTGGAGCACCATACCAGGATTTGTGGACGGGTCTTGGGTGTGATTCCAAATCGACACTTGAGCACTGTCAGCTACTCCATCAGGCTGGGTGGTTCCAGCGGTATCCTGGAGGAGCAGGTAGCCCCCAAGCTGCTGGTCGGGGATGATATAGCCTTCGATCTCGATCAGGTCCCCTAAGCGACCGATGATATTAGCATCGGCGGGGGGATAATCCATAGAGGATTTGAGAACATAACTATCGCCAGCTGAGGTGGTGAACAGGACGACCGATTGACCATCCAGGGTGAGGATTTGCTCTGTGCCGGTCCAGGCCTGGATTTGCTCACCGGGATAGACTGGCTGATAATTGGTCACATTGATGTAGACAATATTATTCTCCAGGTGATCCACCTGCCCTGACACCAGAACAGGGAGGTTGTTGTACTGATCAATGCCGGATAATTTATCACCGATCAAAGAATATGACCATTCCGAAACCAGCCCAGAGGAGGGGTTGGGGGTGAAAACCACCTCGGTTGAGGAGGTGCCGCCAAGATAGATATGCTGAGTAATATAGACCCTGCCGGAAACAGAACTGATTGCATCCCCCGGCTGATAAGGCTGGTCAGCCTGTGTGGGAGTCGGTTGATCCTGGTTATCCAGGTTAAGGTGGGCAAAGGTGCCTGTACCAAAGTTGGCATTGGATAATCCACTGCCACCTCCGCCACCGCCGCCACACGAGTTCGAGGCTCCGTAAGAAAATGGAATCTGACCAGTCTCGATGAATTTCCAATTGAGCGATGAAGGTGTGCCTTCCAAGACAACCGCTTGGATGCCGACCTGGGTCCCATCAGGGATACCGGCCGGTGGATCAACCAAATCATAGGTGCGGTCAAGCGCAACCAGCTGAACTTGACCGGACTTTGTAGTGAGGGTGCCGGTGATATATTGGTCGGTGAGGGTAGAGATTTCCCAGCCGGTAACCTGCAGGGCGATTCCATCGGTAGAACTGCCTTGGACTTGCCCCCAGGCATGGATGAAACGGACATCATATTGATTATCCGGGAGCATGCCGGAGATATCCCCAATGATGGGCAGGTTGTTGATCATCACCATCGGAAGTGAATTTGAATCCGCGGGCTGATAGCTGTTGATCCAGCCATATATATCGGCAGGCTGACCGGGCTGATACTTGTGCACCCAGGCCTGGTAGGTGTTCTCTCCTGCAGGCGACAAAACTGCGTAACGAGAGTGTTGCAGGCTGGCGTCCTGGGTGAAGCGGTCCCATGCTTGACTGGCAGTGAGGACCGGATAGGCTCCGACGGGCTGGAATTCCTTATGGCTGTATTCCACCATGGTCACCCAACCCGGAGCGCTTACTTTTGCGTCGATCCAGCCGATATTGCTGCGGTCCACACCAATCTCCTGGATGACGGGATAGCCATCCAAAAGGGGCATGAAGGCTACCATGCCTCTTTCCGTTTCCATGGGCATGGCGCGATAAGGCAGGTCTAGGATCCCCAAAGGCTCAAGGAATTTGGTGGCAATCGATACCTGCTCATCAAATGAGGGGAGAGGTCCATTATCCATCAGAGCAGACCCGTAATCCGGACTTGCATATCCGACGGCATAGATAAATTGATCAGGAAAATTCAGGAAACGGATCATACGTGCGCCATCAATGACATCATAAATGACGTCGCCCATACCCTCACTGGGAGATGAGTAAACCCCACCAGCGACACCCCATTGATTAGCGACCTGGCGGGCGCTCTCGACCGTGACCGCATCGGAAAGCTGCTGGCGGTAGACCGTGAGGCTCTCAGGGGAGGAGGGCAGCCCGGAGGCAAAATTAAATACAACACCAGGGAACAGGCTGGTGACACCCGTGGGAGGAGGTAGTGTAGTTGTAATTGCGGGGGCAGCTGCCTGCCATGTGCCCGAACAGATGGTTCCAGCCGAAGCTTCCTCCCAGGTTCCGGATATCTCCTGGTTTGTTGGATCAAATGTTCCTTTTAGAACCATTGTTAATAGGGAATTTTTATCAAATGTGGAATAGGCAACAAATTGGTTAGCAGTAATCAACCAGCTGGTGGCGTCCACAATTTCAGATGATTGCGTGATTGAACCGCAGGTCCAATCCGAAAAAAGGTAATCAATATGCGTGATCCTTGAAGGTAACTCTTCAATGGTGAATATCAGCTTACCAAAATCGGTAACAGCCGCCCATTTACCAGCCATAGGGCTGACTGATGCGGGATAGGTGGCTTGAACTTCCGGGGAAACCTTCTGGATTGGCCGGACTATGACTTCTGTTACTGAGACAGTAGCGACAACTGGCAGAACCTGTACTGACGGAGCCTGGTTAGGGAGAGGAGCGAGGGTTTTGAGTGTCCACACCAGACCGACAATGAGCAGGATGGTCAACGCCCCCCAACCCAAACTGCGCAATGTATTCGAATGGTTGATCTTCATCTGATTTTTCCTAAACCGGGGAAGGATATCCGCGAGCGCAGATGACAATTCAACCTCTTTAGGATGGGATTCAGGCCAACGCGCTTGCAGGGATTTCTGCAGTTGACCATCCAACTGAGCCAAGGCAGCGGCATAGGCACGACATTCGGAACAGCCTTCCAAATGCTGAGCAAGCTGCTTTCGCTGTTCATCATCCAATGCACCATCCCTACTTTTATTTATCAGCTCTTGAGCTTGAAGATGGCTGGTAATTTTATGAGGTTTCATCTGACACCTTCTCGTGCGGATTAAGATGCCCCAATTGAGCGTGTAGTTTTTTGCGGGCATAATGCAAACGGGAGTGGACCGTCCCCTGGCTGAGGTGGAGGATATGCGCAATCTGCGGCACAGTCAACTCTTGCACATAACGCAAGATGACGGGTAGGCGGTGCTTTTCATCCAACGCATCCACAGCTACCCAGATAATCTGGTCTGCCTCTTTTTGGATGGTAGCCTGTTCGGGGGAAGCGAGGGGATTTTTAAGCAGATGCAGCGCATGTAAGGTGTTGAATAACACCTGCCTGACCTTGCGCTTCCGCAACCTCCCGCGGCTGGCATTAACGGCGATGGCAGTGAGCCAGGTCTTGGGGTTGGATTCGCTGCGGAAACTGGCAAGTGAGCGGTGCACAGCTATGAAAGTTTCCTGGGCTACGTCATCGGCTTCATGCACGTCATCAAGTATTGAAAGGGCTAGACGATGGATGTAAGGATAGAACTCCCGTAATAACCGGTCGACCTTCAACTCCAGCTCGGCTGCCTCAGGCTGCGATGTGCGATGTGGGCGAGTCATCTGAATAGCGTCATCATTGGGCATCTTATGAGATTAGATGCATCCCAGTGGAAAAACCTTCAAATTTTGATTAGCTTTCTTATTCTGACAGGAATTATAGCTGATATGATTTGAAGATCAACAAAAGCACAAGGAATTATGTATGTTGCAATCACTTCAGAGTGAGAATAAATATAATCCGAGTAAATCCCCAATATTTCCTTGTATGGAAATGCGTATTAATTGGTTGTGTGATGCAAGCCTTGATCTGTGCGGGTGTTCAATTCTGTAGACAGTTCATCAGTCATTGCTGCACCAAGCCGATACTGGGAGGGCCACATACTTCGTAGGTGAAAAAATGCCACCCGATCGCCATTTTTCAATATATGATCTAAATCTGGTTGTACACCCGGCATAGCACTTAAATTACCATTGATAAAAGTGATTCCGCGTTCCTCTGAAGGCATTTTTAAGCAAATTAACAAATCCCTAACCGAACTACCCTCAGTAAAAGTCACCTTTAAATTTGCAAAACTGCCTTGATCAGCCTCACCTCCATAACGAGCCAACTCTCCATATAACCAGGTATCAATAGTAATATCCATGGATTCATCCTCCGCCAATAGGTGGAAAGATTCCCACCTCATCACTCTGAGTTAGAACCCAATCCAGGTCACGGATCAGTCCGTTAACGAATGAAACCTTTATCTCCTCAGGGGGCAGACCCAAATGATCTATTAAAGCCTGCAATGTAGCGGATTCAGACAAAGTCATCTCGAAGGGTGTCCCTGGCAATCCACCAGGTGAAAAGCGAGCCAGGGATGCAAAAAGTTTCACAATTACATGCATGCAGTTTCCTTTTGGGGCACTGAATGATATTTTATACCTACTAACAATCAGAAAAAGAGATAAACCAACCCCAAATCGAATAATTTCGAGCGTGCAGGCCGCTACTTTCCTATGGCTTACATATCAGCCATGATAAGAGAGGAGCAGGGTAGAAAACCTACCCTGCCCATTTGTTGGCCCGGTTTATAAGTCTTCAAACACCGAGTCGAGTGCTTCGTCTGATACATCGAAAACCTGATTGTGAGGTGGGAGAGGTTCGGTCTTCATGAACTCTGGTACACGGTCGGCTTCTTTACCCAGGCCAGCAGCTTCATTAAACAGGCGTTCCTTTTTCAAAACTGCATCGCCGTAGATAGCAACATCAGCTGTGGTCCAATTTGAGCCCAACACCCCATTACACTCTTCAACCATACCTTCAAAACCAGCAACGATATCCAGGATTGGGAAGGCGATAAACAGGCAATGGCCGCTGGAGTCAATAAAAGCCGTCGCAGCTTGGAAATTATGGCTCAATACTGCCTTGCCTTCAGGGGTCAGGGGGTCTACCTTGCCAGCAACACCAAGGATTTCAGGTGCAATCGTATATCCGGCAGTATGGTCGGCACCCATTGGAGTAGTGGCATAAGTGATACCGATGCCTTTTACAGCACGCGGCTCATATGCAGGCATGGACTGACCTTTCACGGTAGGCACATGAGTCACCCCATAAACCTTTCCCGTGACGTCCGTCCCGCTTCCCAGGATACGCCCGAGAGGAGAGCCTTTACCGATTTCATGAATCAGTTTGATAGCGCCTTTACTATCTCCAAATAGGATCACACCCGCTTGCATGGCAACAGCGATGGTTGTGCCTGTCTCTATAGTATCCACACCATAGTCATTGCACAGCCTGACCATCTCGGCGATATCGTCAAGATTGTCGATCCCACAATCCGCGCCGAGTGCCCAATCTGACTCATACTCTACACATGAAGCATGTTCGCTGCCATCTTCCTTAAACCAGGTATTCGAACATTGGATAATACAACCGGGACTGCACGCATGGTTATACAACTCCTTCCCCAGACGCTGCTTGTTACCCTCAAAAATTGCCTCACCTGCAATCTTGGCAGCGCCTTCAAAGCGGCCACTAGTGAAGTTACGAGTGGGCAACCCACCGGCTTCATTCAATACATTTATCAGGACTGCAGTTCCATAAGTGTTGAGGGCACCCTTGGGTTTGGTCAGGTCATGAGCCTGTATGGAATCAATCATCTTCTTTTTACCCTCTTCGAAGAGGGGCTTATTTACAATCTTGACGCCAGGAGCACCTTTACAATCAAGGATAATGAACTTCACGCCTTTGCTACCCAAGACTGCACCCATACCGCCTCTACCGGCGTAACGAGTAGCACGTCCTGCTAAATCGTTAAATACAACGCCTGAGTTTGCGTAACCGCGTTCACCTGCGATGCCACAACCACTAATAGACACAGTCTTCCCAAAGCGTTTGTACAGCTTTAGAAATACGGTAGCAAGAGGTTTATTGGTATAGCTTGTGGCATCAAAGAAATTTACTTTTGGTTTGGCAGCTTTTTTATCGAAAGAGATGTGCATACCCCAATATTTTCCATTGTGGGTTGGCTGGCCTTCTAGAATTAACGCTCGAATATTCATATCAGCCAGGTCTGAACCCCAGGCTGAGCCAGCGTTTGATTCTTTAATCCCACCGGTGAGGGGAGATTTGGCTCCCACAGAAATGCGCGCTGATGTTGGTGCGGGGGTGCCTGTTACGATACCGGGTGAAAAAACTAGTTTGTTATTTGGACCCAATGGATGGCACAAAGGCGGGACTTCTTCTGCGATGATAGTTGATGTGAGTGCTCGCCCGGCTAAGAATTTATACGCTTCTGGTAATTCTTCCACCCTGTATGTCTGGTCATTCGTATTAATTCGGAGAATCCACATTTTGTACTCCTTTGGCGTAATAATCAATATGCCAGTTTATTTTTAGCGTGGGTCGGACAGAATGATTTATAACTTTGAGTACCTTTCCCTAGGCATCTCCTTTCTATTTAGTTGTTTTAGTTAAAAGACATGTGGTTATAACTATTCTATGACTTTATATATAGAATGTCAACTGAGAAATATGACAAGCCTTTATGTTGGCTCTCAATTAATCGTCTTCCAGTAAATATCCCTTTCTACATCAAAGGTAGAGGTTCGTTTATTGATCTACCTGGAACATACTCCCATTCTTGAGCCAGTTGCTGGCGGATATGGGCAAATAGCACTGAAGTAGGGAGGTGTGAGGGGCAGGATTGCTCACACATGCCACAACCGGCACAAGAGACCAGCCAACGCATTACTGCTGCACGGTCGTAGTGACCATCCGCATTCCGGTAAGGCCGATCCACAGAGCATATCGGGCATACATCCAGGCAAACCTGACATTTTCCACAGCTTTCCAGCTGTTGGATGACTGCGTCCACATCAGCAGGCAACAGGCTGCCCAAACCCTCATTCACACGTTCCATCGTCCTGGCATGACGCTCGCTCATTTTCGACACGATGCGCTCATGCTGGACAACGAGAACATTATCTGCCAATCCAACGCCGAGATTTTCCAGATGGAACTTGTCAGCCAGATCAGGATCATTGATCGAAAGCAGCATGTACTGGCGAACCGGCAAGCCAAGGATGTGAAGATTGATATCGGCTTGTATTGCTGCAGGAGAGTTACAAACCTGGCAGGCAGAGCGGTAGCGGTAGGGGATGATCCCACCCTGGCGGGTGAAAGCGAGGGCTTCACGCGCCAGACCATCATAAGCCATGGATGGATTATCCGCATGGGTAGGATGGGATTTTTCAAGTCGCTCAAGTCGCCACTGATATTCATCCGCAGGCAGGGTTCCTAGACAATCGACACTGATGGTAAGGAGATCATCCAGCTTGAGGGAGATGTGTTTGGTCATCTCTGTCAGGGCGCGCATCTCACAAGGTCGAAACACGGCAGCGATTTTAGCACCAGGATATTGGGCGAGGAAACCCGGGATCAATTTGGCGATGTTCAGTTCCATGAGAGGTATAAATGGATCAATCTCATCGATTAGCTCAGCATCACTGAGATAACGAGGCAGCGCTCTTGCCTTGCCGCCCTCACTTGTAGTTACGACCATACCATCCAGGTCAGCTTCCAACCAGATCTGCTTGATCAGGTCGCGCAACGTTCCAAGGGGGTCACCATGTGTACCCAGAGCCCAATATTCCATTATTGCACCTCCCGACTCACCTATAAATCCAATCGTTCAACTAGATAATTGTCTTTCAAGCAGCTCAGCAATATCCATCACTTGTATTTGCTCGCCAAGACCTTTCGAACGGATGGCATCATCGAACATGAGCAAGCAATAGGGGCAGGCAGTGGCGACAACATCCGCCTTGACCTGCAACGCTTCGGCAAGCCGGCGATGATTGATGCGTGTGTTAGGGTCAGTCTCGAGCCACATTTGACCGCCGCCCCCACCACAGCAGAAACTATTTTCGCCCATGCGAGGCAGCTCGATTGGGTTCAGCTTTGCATCCTTAAGTAAATCCCGGGGAGCCTGATAGATATGGTTATAGCGACCCAAATAGCAGGAATCATGGTAGGTCAGGCGACCCTTGAACCCGTTCCCATTGGGTGATAAATCTGTGGTCAAAGCTAACTCAGCCAGGAATTCGGTATAGTGTTTGACTTTATAAGTGCTACCGAACTGTGGATACTCGTTCTTGAGAGTGTTAAAGCAGTGGGGGCACTGGGTGACAATGCGGTTGAATTTAAGCTTACTCATGGCTTCCAGATTCTGTTCAGCGAAGACCTGGAAGAGATACTCGTTGCCCATGCGACGGGCAGTTTCACCACAACAGGTTTCGTCGAAACCCAGGACACCGAAATCCACGTTTCCTTTCTGCAAAAGGTGGACGAATGAGCGGGCAACTTTCTTATTGCGGTCGTCGAAGGCGGAGGCACAACCAACAAAATACAGGATATCAACTTCGTCACCGGGGGCAAGCTCACGAAGGTTTAATCCGTCGGACCAATTCAAACGGTCCTGGGCAGGAATGCCCCACGGATTCCCCTGGCGTTCGATGTTGCGGGAGGCATCGGCGACGGACTTGGGAACCTTCCCGGTGGTGAGGGCTTGATAGCGGCGCAAGTCGACAATCTCATCCACCGGATTGACAAACGCAGGGCAACGCAGGATACAGGCGCCACAGGTGGTGCACTGCCAGGGATAAGACTCGGCAAACGCACCGGCGAAAAGCTCCTGGTTGGACTTCCCGTTTGGTTTTTCCAGGGAATCAACCATCGTCTGGCGCAAAGTCTGGATCAAGATGCGAGGGGAATAATCCATGCCGCTGATATTGGACGGGCAGGCTTCTTCGCAACGCCCGCAATTTACACAGGCATCGAAGGACAGCAGCTGCTGGGAGGTGAATTCAGACACTTTCCCAACACCCAGGACCTCAGCCTGATCGATATTCTCGATTTTCTCGAGGGCACCAGTCTTCCGTAAAGGGTGGAGGATAACATTCAAAGGGATATATACCAGATGGCGCATCTTGGTGAAGGGGATGCTTGCAAACAAAACTAGAGCTACACCGGCATGGACCCACCACAGGACATCGTGCAGCTGGGTGGCTCCTTGGGCGGTCAAACCTATGGATGCCATCAGGTGCGCCACCAGGTTGCCCACCGGAGACCATGCAGCCCAGGGTGAGTTGGTTGCTAAAAGGCGGGTGGCTTCCAGGGTGAAACCGAGCAATGGTATCAAAGTCAACATTATGAGAGCATAATAATCGTCCCAGCGAGATTCCAGGGTCTTTGGACGCACGACCAGTCGCCTGAAAAATGCCATGATGACTCCTGCGAGAATCATCACTCCAGCGATATCCATGACCAGCTCATAAATGAGATCCGCTGTTCCTCGCGGGAAGCTGATTGTCCATGGGAAGAACAAAAGCATATTCAAAAGAAGGATGATCGTGCCAAGCACCTGGATGGTCACCCCTATATAGATAAGCTTGTGCATGACAGCCGGATAGGCCTTCTTCAGGACGCGAACCTGGATCAGGGCATGCACGAAGAAATCACGAATACGCGGGAGGGCTTTTTCTAAAGCAGCTCCAACCCGGTTAGCCTGGGGGGATTTTGAGGCTGGCTGGGGGGCTGCCTGAGCGGTCATGATGCACCTCCGATGTAAATCTCGTTATTAACCACATTCACCGGAATGGGGGTGAGGCCAATGGGAGGAGGACCTGAGACAACATGACCATCATTGGGATCGAAGTAGCCATCATGACAGGGGCAGTAGATTTTCCCCTTTTCGGCATTCCATTTAACAATGCAGGCAAAGTGAGTGCAGACGGCTGAAAATGCCCGCAAGCCATCGGGAGTGTTAATCACCAGGGCGGGATAACGACCATAACTGATGGTTTTACTTTCACCAGGCGGCAGCTCATCCACAGCGCAGACGAGGACTGGCTCGGAGGGGGTTTCCTGCAGGTGGCTGGGATAAAAGTAGGCGACAACTGGTCCTACAAGGACAGCAGCGCCGGTCACCACCAGACCGCGATTGATCAATTTTACGAATTCACGACGCGTAATCGGACTCATGATTAACTCACCTCCCCCCAGATGGTCAGGGCAATGATGATGAGGACAGCCAGAATCACAAAAGCCATGCGGTAACGGTAGATTTTCCTGGATTTATCAGGCTTGTGATCGATAAATGGCCAGGCAAGGATCAGACCAACGAGAATGATCGGGAGGGCAACGCCGATGATCTTCCCTTGAATGCCCAGGACCATGGGAGGAATCTTCTTGAGAATTTGGTACAGCGCCAGGAAATACCACTCCGGCTTGACATGCAGAGGGGTATTGAGTGGATCGGCAGGCTCACCCAGCCCGACTGGTTTGAACAGTGCAATAATGCCAATAATCAGGGTGACCGCCAGAACCCCTAGCACAACATAGAACTCGGTACGCACATGATCGGGAAAGAAAGGGATGGAGTCTTCGGGTTTATGTTCGATGTCAGACATTGCATTTCTCCTCGCCGGTTTATAAGGGTTTGGCGATCCCCTGGCGGCGGATCATGAGGAAGTGGGCGAACATGAAACTGACGGTTGCGAGCGGCACGACAATCACGTGCAGCCCATAGAAACGACTGAGGGTTTCTCCGGTGACGTTCCAGCCGACACGCAATAAGACGAGGGCCAGGTTGCCGATGGCGGGAATGGCGCCAGCAATCTCAGAACCGACTGTGGTAGCCCAAAAAGCTCGCTGGTCCCAGGGAAGCAGATAGCCGGTGAAGCCAAAGACAAGGGTGAGAACCAGTAGAAGAACACCGGAGACCCAATTCAGCTCACGAGGCCGCTTGTAGGCGCCCATGATAAAGACGCGCAGCATATGGGCGACGCAAATGACGATCATCCCATTGGCACACCAGTGATGGATGGCACGGATGGCTGAGCCAAAATAGACCTGGCTTTCAATGTATTGGATGCTGGCATAAGCGGCATCAGGGGTGGGTTTATAGTAAAAGGCCAACAGGATGCCGGTGATCCCTTGGACGACGAAGAGAAAAGCCGTGATGCCTCCCAGGCAATAGAACCAACGTAGGGCATATTTCGGCACTGGCTTTTTGAGGACTTTGGTGAGAGGTTCAGAGACCTGGTAACGGTCATCGACCCAACCGGCAGCCCGACTGGTCACAGACCTCCAGGGAGAGCGTGTGACCCATGTGTTGGCACTGCGATAGACTCCAAAGGCGAATACCAGACCCAAACCCCCGAAGAGCAACCAACGGGCAAGAGGGGTCCATATGCCCTTGTTTTGACCCAGGACATGACAGCTGAGACATGTATCCTGGGTGGGAGATGGGGGAGTGACCACGAGCAGCTGTGAGCCAGAGACTAATTCAGCCAACGCCCAATTGGGTGATCCAGCTGCGTTGGATTTATCAGGAGTAGAAGGAGAATTTGCCTGGGCATGTGTGGTGACAAATATGAACAGCCCAAGCGCAATGACCAGCATAATCAGCATGCCAAAACGCTTCAAGGAAATGTAACGCATGGAGCCACCTCGTTTTTAGCTGGTATGTGAAGGACAGCGGGTAACAAATCCCGACTCATTGTGATAAAAGTCACATTGCTAGTATACATGATTATACCTACGGTGCAATGATATCAAGACCTGATTTGATACCGGTTGAACACCTTAGTTTCAGCTAAATATCGATAATTTTTCGCTGGATGGCGTATTTAATCAGATCGGCACGGTCATGCAAGTCGAGCTTGGACATAAGGTTCATACGGTGGGTCTGGACGGTCTTGATGGAGATGGACATGATCTCGGAAATCTGGCGATTGGAGTAGCCTTCGGCGATGAGCTGGAGAACTTCACGCTCACGGGGGCTTAGTCCGTCGGAGGAATGATCTTTTTGGATGTCCCCCCAGCGCAGGTAATTCTCGATGACAAGACGGGTGACAGCAGGTGAGAGGACCGCTTCACCACGATGGATAGCACGGATAGCATCCAGGAGCTCGTGAGCGGCGGCATCTTTGAGAATATATCCCATGGCACCATTAGCTAACGCCTGGCGGATATATTCTTCATTGTCATGCATCGTGAGGATCAAGACCTTCACCTGGGGGCAATCGTGACGGATCTGACGGGTAGCTTCAAGCCCGCTTAACAATGGCATAGCGATATCCATCAAAACGATGTCAGGCAGCAGCTGGCAAGCGAGCTTTACCGCTGAACGACCGTCCTCGGCTTCACCGACCACGACCATATCTAGCTCATCCTCCAGGAGAGCACGGATCCCAGCCCTGAGGATGGTGTGATCGTCAGCGAGGAATAACTTGATCTTATCCATTGCGCGTAATTCTGGAAATCTTCGATGGTAGATAGATGATTGATCGACTATCTTGCTTTGGATGACCACCGAGTTTTATCGAGTTTGTGCCTAGCTCGAGTCGGTTGTGAACGCCGATCATAGCCGGCCTCCGCTCATACATACTGCCATATCCATTTCGACAACCGACTTATACAAGGTCATTACGTGCAAGTATACATCGTAAATAATAAGTAATCAGGGCTGCTGTTGCCAGCAACCCTGATTTATTTTGATACTAGCTAAATGTGTATGGCGTGTCCTTCTGCAGCATGAGCGGCTTCCATCAAGGTTTCGCTCAATGTGGGATGAGCGTGGACATTGCGGGCAATCTCCGCTGTGGTGAGCTCCATCATCTGGGCGATGGTCAGCTCAGGCAGTAGCTCGGTGACTTCAGGACCGATCATGTGCCCACCGAGGATCTCTCCGTATTTGGCATCGGTTATCAGCTTGACCCAACCGGTGTAATCGCCCAACCCGAGGGCTTTACCGTTAGCCTGGAAGGGGAACTTGCCGATTTTTACCTCCAAGCCGCGTTCCCTGGCTTGGGCTTCGGTCAAACCAAATGACGCTACCTGAGGCTGACAGTAGGTGGCACGCGGCATCATTTCATAATTCAGCTGAATCGTTTCGACACCGGCGATATTCTCAGCGCAGATAATCCCTTGGGCAGAACCCACGTGGGCGAGCATCAGCTTGGCAGTGACATCACCCACGGCCCAAATACCGGGCACGTTGGTTGCCATGCGTTCATCGATCTCAATGGCACCTCGATCGCTTATCTTGACCCCCACGCCTTCCAAACCGAGTTCACGCGAATTGGGTCGAAAACCAATCGCGACCAGGGCTTGCTCTGCCTGCAGAGTGACCGGACCTTTTTCACCGGAGGCCTGCAAGGTGACACCGGTATCGGAGGCTTCCAACGATTCGACCTTGTGCCCAACGAGGAAATTGATTTTACGGCGGGTGAAGGCTTTACCGAGCTCGATGCTGACTTCCTCGTCTTCCAGAGGAACGAGGCGAGGCATCATCTCGACAATAGTAACTGGAACGCCATAGGAAGACCAGATGGTGGCAAACTCAACCCCGATGGCACCCGCTCCGATGATGATGGCAGATTTTGGCAAATTAGTCTGGAGGATGGCCTCGAGGTAAGTGACGATCTTCTTCCCGTCGACTTTCCAGGCAGGAGGCACCATGGTGGTGGCGCCAGTGGCAATGACGATATTTTTGGCCTGGAACTCGGTGGACTTGCCTTCGCTGTCCGTGACGGATATCGTGTCTCGGGCGGTTAGCTTTGCGCTTCCCATATGGACGGCGATGTTGTTCTTCTTCATTAGGAAACCAACACCCTTGGTGAGGCGGTCGGATACCTGGCGGCTGCGTTGGACGGCAACAATGTAGTCCAGATTCAGGTTATCGAATGAGAAACCAAACTCCTTGCTGCGCTCACGTAGGATGTGAGCAACCTCAGCATTCCTGAGCAAAGCCTTGGAGGGGATGCAGCCAACATTCAAACATACCCCACCTAACCATTGTTTATCGACAATGGTTGTTTTTAACCCCAATTGGGCAGATCGGATGGCACACACATAACCGGCAGGACCGGCACCCATAACAATCACATCGTAATTCTCCATAAGCTCTCCTTAATCAATAATAATGGATGATATTAAATTTCAGCTACTTGTTTACTTCCAGCGATGACCTCGAAGGAGCTCAAGCCCAATCTCTCAACGATTCCACAAGCTTGGCAAGGAAATAATCCGCGATTGCTCCGTCGATTATTCGATGATCGAAGGTAAGAGAAAGGTACATCATCGGGCGGATTGAGATCATATCACCAAGATTAGCATCGGTGATGACAACGGCGCGTTTTTGAATTGCGCCTACCCCGAGAATGGCACACTGGGGCTGATTAATAATGGGCGTGGCGAAGAGCGAGCCGGTGACACCATGGTTGGTAATTGTGAAGGTGCCACCCCTCACTTCATCCGGCTGGAGCTTATGGGCACGCGCCCTATTAGACAAGTCATTGACGACACGAGCAGACCCAAGCAGGGAGAGATTGTCGGCACCGCGGATGACGGGCACGATCAAGCCATCTTCGCCCATAGACACCGCCATGCCGATATTGATGGCGTCGAATACCCTAACCCCTTCCTCGGACCAGGATGAGTTCACCAATGGGTACGCTTTCAGTGCCGCCACGGAGGCAAGCACAAAATAGGCGGTGTAGGTTAGGTTTACGCCCTGATCAGCAAAGGCTTCCTTATTGGCAGCGCGGTGGTCTAAAACGCAACTCATATCGACTTCCATGATGGTGGAGACATGGGGGGCGACATGCTCACTCAGCACCATGTGCTCAGCGATGGCTTTACGGATGGGCGTCTGAGGGCGGACGGTATAAGTGCCGGTTAATGTTGATGCCGAAGGAGCGGCAGCCGTTGAGGCGGGTGCAGGAGGAGTGACCGGGGCTGCCTGAGGTGCAGTAGTAGGGGCTTGACTGCGCGCTTCAAGGTACTTCTCGATATCCTTTTTGGTGATACGCCCTCCCATCCCAGTACCAGGAACTTTCGAAAGCTCCACATTTTGTTCAGCGGCGATTTTAGCCACCACCGGGGAGATGAAGCCCAGCTCTCGCGTTGGAGCGGGTTGGGGGGAGGGTGCTTGCGGAGGCGGCGGCTGATGTGCGGTAGTACCAACCGTTGGCTGGGCAAAAGCTGAAACCGGAGCTGCACCGGCTGGGGCACCTTCCTGTGGGATGGCCTCACCTGGCTGACCGATCCAGGCCAGTAAGGTACCCACCTTGATGACCTCGCCTTCCTTAGCATATTCAGCCAGGATCACACCCGAGGTTGGGCTGGGGATTTCCGTATCGACCTTATCGGTGTTGACCTCCAGGACGGGTTCATATTCCTCGACTTTATCCCCTGGGGATTTGAGCCACTTTGTGACCGTGGCATCTGTAACCGCTTCTCCCAATAAAGGCATCAACAATTTTACAGGCATGGCTCCTCCTTTTGTGCCTAATTTACAAATTGTGACGGATCAATAAAACAACGGATAATCCGATGGTGAAACCTCATGCATCAGCTCATATACCGCTTTGAAAACTGATTCTACATTGGGCTTAGACCAATAATCTCCATCTGAACCATAGGCAGGGCGGTGTGGAGCCCCAGGCATGGTGCGGGAGGGTGAATCAAGCCAATAGTAACCACCCTGCTCTTCAATCACCTTCTGCAGCATGTAAGCGGTGGTGCCACCGGGTACATCCTCATCCACAAAGATGATGTGACCGGTCTTCTTGAGGGATTCCAGGATAACCCCGTGTAGATCAAAGGGAAGCAAGGTCTGTACGTCAACCACTTCGGTATCGATACCCACTTTGCTCAACTTG
>JBGPBQ010000060.1:0-16117 GCA_041481345.1 Anaerolineae bacterium | reverse complement strand
CGAAGTGGATCGTCTGGGTGCTGGTTGAGCGGCACCTTCTGTAAATCGCGCGCCCGGCGTATATACAGGTACCACGCCAGGACGATGCCTCCCACTGCCAGCACGGTTGAAAGGATAGCCACCACAAAATTGAAGCTGACCGCTTCACCTTCACCACCTGCCACTGCCTGGAGGTTATGATTCAGCCAGGTGGTAAATGTGTGTAGCGTGGGGAAGTTCAGAAAACCGCCCGTGATGGACAATAAAGCCAAAATCATCAGTGGGATGGTGATGATCGCCCGGCTTTCCTCAGCATGCGCGGCGGGTTCTGAGCGCGCTTCTCCGAAGAACACCATGAACACCTGCCGCCCCATATAAAAAGCCGTGAAGAAGGCGGCAATCAGCAGCAGCCAATACACAACCGGGTTGAGCGTGCTAGCTTCCGCCAGGATTTCATCCTTTGACCAAAAGCCTGCCAATGGGACGATACCCCCCAGGGCTAAAGCACCGATGACATACACCCAAAACGTGGTCTTCATCCTGTGACGCAGACCGCCCATATTCCGCATATCCTGGGGGTCAAAGTGCTGTTCGTGTTTCATGCGTTTGCGTAGGTTCGGTTCGTGCTCCACCTCGTGTTCGCCGCGCTCGACCCCCTGGATGACCGAGCCGGCTGAGAGAAAGAGCAGAGCTTTGAAAAATGCATGGGTCACCAGCTGGAACATGCCCGCCACATACGCGCCCATGCCCACTGCCGCCACCATGAAACCCAGCTGGCTGATGGTGGAATACGCCAGCACTTTCTTGATGTCAAATTGGGCCACCGCGATCGTGGCAGCGAATAAGGCGGTAACGCCTCCCACGATCGCCACCCAGTTCTGGGTCACCGGTACCAGTGAATACAGCGCATGCGAGCGGGTGATCAAGTAGACACCAGCTGTCACCATCGTCGCCGCATGGATCAATGCTGAGACGGGGGTTGGACCTGCCATGGCATCCGGCAGCCACACGTACAGCGGCAGTTGGGCGGATTTACCCGTCACGCCCAGCAGCATGAACATGGTGATCGCCACGATCACCGACGGAGGCACCAGTGGGGCCAGGTTGGCGACGGTCTGAAAATCAAAGGTAAAGATGCCATTCGGTGCCAGGGGCTGAAAATATTTGAACATCAGGAACGCTGCAATGAGGAAGCCAAAATCACCAATGCGGTTGACTATGAAAGCTTTTTTACCTGCCAGCGCATTGCCGATTCCATCCTTACCCTTCTCGTACCAGAAGCTGATCAACAGGTACGAGCATAACCCCACTCCCTCCCAACCGATAAACAACATCATGTAGTTATTCGCACTGACCAGGATCATCATGGCGGCGATGAACAGGTTGAAGTACACAAAAAAGCGGCGGAAGCGACCAGGGTCGCCGTTGTGGCGCACATCATCATGCATGTAGCCGACAGCGTAGATATGGATCAGCGTACCCACCCCACCCACCACCAGCATCATGGTCACCGAGAGCGTATCCACTCTGAATGCCCAATCCAATTGCAGCGACCCGATGGTGATCCAATTGAGGTACGGCAGCGACATGCCCGTGGGCTGCCCTAACAGGGCAATCCCCAGCAGGACGGCAACCACGAAAGCAAGTCCTGAGGCCAGGCAGGCGACCGCCCCGATGATTTTCTCACCAAACCACTTGCCGAAGATAATGTTGATCAGTAAGCCGATGACCGGGAAGAAGACGACGAAAGGCACAAGGTAAAAAAATCGTCCCGCATTCAGCGCATCACTCAATCCCATAGTTTGTCTCCGTTAACTTGACTATCCCTTTAATGTACTGATCTGGTCTACATCAATACTTGCCTTGGTGCGGAAGATGGTCACGATCAGAGCCAGACCAATGGCCACCTCAGCTGCCGCCACCGTCATGATAAAGAAAACGAAAATCTGCCCATTCATCGATTGCCAGTAACGGGCATATGCCACGAATGTAAGGTTGGCCGCATTGAGCATCAGCTCCACCGACATAAAAATTACGATCGCATTACGCCGGATGAGCACACCCAATGCACCAATGGTGAACAAGATAATGGATAAGCCTATATAATAATACACTGGAAGCATATGCACTCTCCGTTATTTTTTTTCGCCCTTGGTCAGCACGATGGCGCCAATCATGGCTACCAGTAATAAGACCGATGTAATTTCAAACGGCAGCAGGTAGCTGCTGAACAACGCTGTGCCCACCTGGGTAGGGCTGCCAAAACCCAGGGGGATTTGCTTTTCAGCCACAACCCCCAGGCTCCGATTCGTGTAGATAATATATCCAGCTTCCAACAACAGGACCACCGCCAGTGTGATTGCCAATGGTCGCTGCCATTGTATCGCCTGGATGGGTCCTGCCCTCTCTGCGCCCAGGAGCATGATCACGAACAGGAATAAAACCATGATCGCCCCGGTATATACACTCACCTGGGCCACAGCGATGAACGGTGCGTCCAGCAGCAGAAAAAACACCGCCACCGTGGCAAAATTCACCACCAGGAATAGGGCTGAATAGATGGCATTCCGGCTGATGAGCATCCCCAAGGCTGAAGCGATGGCAACCAGGGCTAAAATCAGGAAGAGCAGCAGTTGTGGGATCATAAGCGGTTTTTACTCTCGGCAATCAATCCTTGGGATTTTCCATGATGGGTATGGCACGGTCGAATGAATGCGGTTCCACTTTTTGAGGGGTTGTTTTCCCTCCCGGTGGCACCGGCATGATCAGCATCTCTTTGGTGTAAATTGCCTGGCGACGGTCGGTGAAGGAGAGCTCATAATTATCGCCCAGGATGATCGCTTCCGTCGGGCAGGCATCTTCACAATAGCCGCAGAAGATGCAGCGCAGCATATTGATCTCATAGGTGCTGGCATAACGTTCGCCAGGCGAGTAGCGCTCATCGTCTGTATTTTCTGCGGCCTCTACAAAAATTGCATCCGCGGGGCAGGCCGCGGCACACAAAGCACAGCCAATGCATTTTTCCAGGCCATTATCATAACGATACAGGTCATGGCGCCCCTTGAAGCGTGACATCACCGGACGCTTGACCTCCGGATATTGGACGGTCACCGGTTTCTCGAACATCATCCGCAGCGTGGTCCACAGACCGCGCCCTAATTCCACGATAAACATACCACTAACCTCCCCTCATCACGGTGATCACGGCAGCGATGAACATATTAAGGAATGCCAGTGGGAGCAGCACTTTCCACCCGAAAGCCATCAGGCGATCGTATCTGAAGCGTGGGAAAGTCGCCCGGACCCAAATAAAAATGAAGATCATGATGAGTGTCTTGATAAACAGATAGATTGGCCCCAGCCAAGGGAGCTGAGTCACAAATGGACCCAGATAACCACCCAGGAAGAGCGTGGAAGCAATCATACTGACAGCTATTATTTTGATATATTCAGCCATGAAGAATAAGGCGAATTTCATGCCGGAATATTCAGTGTGATAACCAGCCGTTAGCTCTTGTTCTGCCTCCGGCATATCAAAGGGTGAGCGGTTGGTTTCCGCCATACCGGCGATGAGGAAGATGATAAATGCCAGGGGTTGGGAAAGGTTCCATACGATCCAACCGAGGAAACCATTCGCTCCCTGTGCCTCGACTATATTCACCAGACTCATCGAGCCGGCCAATATCGTCACGCTGACGAAGGTTAATCCCAGCGCCAGCTCATAAGAGATCATCTGGGCTGTAGAGCGTAAACCGCCCATCATGGCGTACTTGTTATTCGATGACCAGCCTGCCAGGACGATCCCATACACAGAAATTGAAGCTATCGCGCCAAGATAGAGGATGGCAACATTAACATCCGCCAGGTACAGGTGTATCTGGCGACCGAACAGGGTGATGGTACGCCCCCATGGCACTACCGCCGTGATGATCAGGGCAGGGATGACGGTGATCACCGGAGCCAGCAGGAACAGGAGCTTGTCCGATTTTGCAGGGACAAATTCTTCCTTAAAGATCAGCTTGACCGCATCTGCGATTGGCTGCAGGAGGCCCAACGGACCGGCGCGGTTGGGTCCGATGCGTGCCTGGATGCGTGCCAATGCCTTGCGCTCATAATAAGTGACATATGCGAAGCCAAGCGTCATTCCGATCAGGATGATCCCCGATTTGATGATGTATTCGATGAGTAAGCCAGCCGTCATGCAGACCTCATTCTTCTAATGATTCGCCTTCGCATCACTCATAGATCTATCCCGATTCAATAGTTTTTATTTCAATTGGCGTGGGTGAACGAAGTGACACACCCAGGCTGCGTGGAACAATCGCCACACCAATGGGAACCTGGTCATTGACATGTAATCGGACTTTGACAGTAATCCCATCCAGAGTAAATTGAACCTTCGTCCCATCCGTAAGATTCAGAAACCTCGCATTTTCAGGATTTAAAGCAATGTGAGCCGATGGAATGCGCAGGTAAAGTAACTCGCTCGGTATTACCGTTTGACCACGGTCATATAAAATGGTAACGGGCACCGCGAGAAGTTGACCTTCGGATAGGTAAACACCGGGCACTTCAGGCCAGGTCAGTGACGGTATCTGGGAGGGGAGTGACAGCTGTACGCCCAGCCCTTGAGCATTAGCATACAGGGTACCACCATAATAAAGGCCTCCACGATCGACGATCGGCCACTGCTCGGTCACCTGCGCCAACATGCGGTAATTAATCCCGGCAAATGTGGGCACTTTCGCCTCCAGGTGGTTGAAAATGCGGAATGGTACTGCTTCCACATTCAGCTCTGCCAGCTTGCTAATACCGGCGGTGATGGCGTAATCCGGCTTGTATTCATTCCGCACTACACCCGGATAAAAGCGCTGCACGCGGCGCTCACCGGACGTGAACGTCCCCTCACGCTCGGTGAATGCCTGGGCTGGTAGGACCACGTCCGCCAGTTTGGCTGTCTCCGTTAGGAATAGATCCTGGACGACCACGAAACCGGCGTTTCGGATGACATCCGCAAGGGAAGGGTCATCCCCCGCCGGGTCGGCGGCGGCAATGTATAATGCTTCGTATTGCTGAAGAGCTTCCTTCAAATTGGGTAGTGGACGGAATCCGATTTCCCAGGCACCCTGGTCATTCGCCCTGGGCCAGACTGGGATCAATCCATTGTTCACCTTGCGCACGTGATTGGTGACCATCAGCAGGTTGGCACAGGCTTGTGCCAGAGCTTGCGAAGCTTCCAAACCGATCCCTTCACTGCCGTAAAAAACGATCAGGTTTTCGGCGGATGTGATGGTTTCCGCAGCTGATTTAATCGCCTCCCCACCTTGGGCTATTTTGGGCGCCTTGGGGAAATTTTGCTTGGCAGACAGTGTATTGATCATCGCCAGGATGGTGCTGGCTTCGGAACCGTAGTTGTAGCGGATCACCTGGCTGGCATAGCGTTCAAGCTTGGTATACCGCGGGTTCGTCACGATCAGCGTAGCACCACGCTCAGCCGCCTGCTTGACCCTAAGCCACCAAATGGGCGCTTCTTCATGCAGGTCGCTCGCCACCACCAGGATCACCGTTCCTTTGCCCAGGTCCGATAAATTTGTGCCCTTGCCCACCCCCAGTTGGGTTACTAGGTCACCACCTGCCATGTCGGTGTATAGCGCAGATTTTCCACCTAATCCGCTGGTCAGCTCGCTCAAGTTGAACAGATCTTCATTGGAGAGCCGGCCGCTAGCAAGTGTCAACAGGTTTTGCCCGGCGTCCTTGAAGTTCTCTGCCACGTAGCTGAGCACCTCGTCCCAGCCGATCGCCACCAGCTCACCCTCCCTGCGTACCAGGGGTTGAGTTAGCCGGTTTTTGCTTTGGGTGTAATGGTAGCCAAAGCGACCTTTATCGCAGATCCAGATCTCATTGACCGATTCATTCTGGCGTGGCATGATGCGCTTGATCACCACCTCACCGTTCGAGCGCGCTTCCCGGCGCAGGTTGATCGCCAGGTTGCAACCCACCGGGCAGTGAGCGCAGATGGATGCCGTTGTACACAGCTCCCACGGGCGTGCTTCGAAGCGGAAGTCTACTGTGGTGAGCGCCCCCACCGGGCAGATGTCCGTCGTATTGCCTGAGAAATAAGAGTCAAAACCCGGCTCGGAATGGGAGAATATCTGCAGACTGCGGCCCCGATCTGTGAAGGAGATCACCGGATCGTCCGCGATGAGGCTCTGGAAGCGCACACAGCGTCCACACTGGATGCAGCGTTCCCGGTCCAGGTAGATCAGCTCTCCCAATGGAAATTTTTTGGCCAGGTGCATCTTTTCAGCATAGTTAAAGCGCGACTCCCCAGGGCCATGGCGCATGGTCAGGTTCTGCAGAGGGCATTCCCCGCCTTTATCGCAAATCGGACAATCCAGGGGGTGCGAGGTGAGTAGGAATTCGAGGATTTCCTTGCGCCCGGCAACCGCTTTGGCTGAGGTGCCCACCACCACCATGCCCTCGGATACAGGCGTGGAACAGGCAGTTTCCAGTTTGGCTCCAAACTGGATTTTTAGCGACCCATCTTCTTCAAGTACGGGGTTGCCTGTGGCGCGGTCGATCACCGGGCGACCCACCTCCACCAGGCATTGGCGGCACATCCCCACGGGTTCCATCTTGGGATGGTAGCAAAAAACCGGGATATCGACTCCAATCAATTTAGCAGCATTCACGATCAACGTGCCTTCCGGCACGGTAACTGGTTTCCCATCAATCGTCAGGCTAACCTTGTTTTTTATCGGCATATCGGTAGTACGATCCTATGCATTGGATTTGTTAGTGACGGATTCAAAATCTGCTGAGAAGCGTTCGATACCTGAGAGTGGGGCTTCAATGGAGAATTCTCCCAATGCGCACAGGCACTTACCTTTGATCTGGCTGGCTACATCGTGGAGCAGCTGCACTTCAGCCATCGAAGCCTCACCGCTGGCGATGTGCTCGGTCAGGTGCATCATCCAGTATGTGCCTTCTCGGCACGGAGTGCATTTCCCGCACGATTCGTGCTTGAAGAAATGAATGGTCTTGTTGATCAGCCATGGGATGCTCACCGAATCATCAATCACGATGACGGATGCTGATCCAAGCTGGGCTCCCAGCTGAGGCACACTTTCGTAATCCATGGGCGTATTCAATGCTTCATCAGTCGCTACGATCAGGGATGAAGAAGCCCCCGCGGCCATAATCGCCTTGATTTTATGCCCACCCAGGATGCCGCGCCCATGGTCCATGATCAGCTCGCGGAACGTAGTCCCCAGCGGCAGCTCATAGTTGCCGGGGCGGTTGACGCATCCCGACAAGCTAAATATTTTCGGTCCTGGGCTTTTCTCGGTTCCAATGGTTTTGTACCAGGCTGCTCCCCGGTTGATGATCATGGGCACATTGGTGAGGGTCTCGACGTTGTTGACAATCGTTGGTTTACTATAGACACCTACAGCGGGTGGGAAGGGTGGGCGCAGGCGCGGTTGCCCGAGCTTGCCCTCGAGTGAGTCAAGCATGGCAGATTCTTCTCCGCAAATATATGCCCCGGCCCCAAGGTGGGTGTGCAGGCGGATGGATATGTTGGTTTTGAACAGCTTATCACCCAGGTACCCTGCTTTCTCCATCTCGGCGATACATTGGTCAAGTTTTCTTGCTATCGGCCAAAATTCACCCCGCAGGTAAATATAGGCATCGTTGGCTTTAACTGCATAGGCACAGATGGCCACCCCTTCCAGGAATTGGTAGGGGTTGCCTTCCATGATCTCACGATCTTTGAATGTGCCGGGCTCAGATTCATCTGCGTTTGCCACCACGAAGTGCGGCCAGTTGTTTCCATCGATGAAAGACCACTTCATGCCGGTTGGGAACCCAGCACCACCGCGGCCACGCAGACCCGATGCCTTGACTTCATTAGTCACATCGTTCGGGTCCATGCTGGTAACGGCTTTTTTAAGCGCAATCAAACCTTCATTTTGACGGTAAGTATCGATCTGATCGAGACCTGGGATGGCACGGTGGCGAAGGAGGATGTGTTCTGCCATGTCTGTCACCCTTCTCTCAGCTTGCTGATCACTTCGAGTGCTGATTCAACCGTCTGGTTCTCGTGGTACTCAATCCCCTCCGGGCTCTGCACCTGGAACATCGGAGCCTTGTCACAGCCTGCCAGGCACATTACGGCTTCGACAATGATCTTCCCATCACGGGTGGTTTCACCAACCTTGATCCCTAGATTTTGGCATAATTTTTCAAGGAACTCGTCTGCTCCACGTAATGCGCACGGTAAATCGGTGCACACCTGGATATGGTATTTTCCCGAAGGCTCATCATGGTACAGGGTATAAAAACCGATCAGCGAAGCGACTTCCGTCGTGCTGACCTCGCAAATATCCGCGATTTGAGCGATGGCTTCCTTGGTAATATACCCGTTCTCACGCTGCGCCAGGTACAAAAGAGGCATGACCGCTGAGCGTTTCCCTGCTCGGTCAGAGGGATACTTCGCCAGGATCATTTGGATTTCGTTGGGATATTTCTCAAGTAATGCGTTCACCGGTCACAATCTCCCAATACGATATCGACGCTGCCAATGATGCCAACCAGATCTGAAACAAGGTGACCCTTACATAAGAGCGGCAGGGCTTGCAGGTGGATAAACGAGGGCGTACGCATGTGGACACGGTAGGGTTGGTTGCCTCCATTGCTCTCCAGGTAGTAACCCAATTCTCCCTTCGGTGACTCGACCGGTTGATACACGGCTCCCTTGGGTACGTTAAATCCCTCGGTCCACAATTTGAAGTGGTGGATGACGGCTTCCATGCTGGTACCCAGCTCGGCGCGGGGCGGAGGGACGTACTTCCGGTTGTTCGAGCGGAATGGACCATAAGGCAGTCTATCCAATGCCTGCTGGACGATGCGCAGTGATTGACGCATTTCCTCCATGCGCACCAGGTAGCGGTCGTACACGTCTCCGTGTGTGCCCGTTGGGATGATGAAATCATACTGTTCGTAGCCTGAATAGGGTTGTGCCTTGCGCACATCGTAGGCTACACCCGAGCCTCGCAGCACCGGTCCGGTCAGTGACATATTGATGGCATTCTCAGCAGATATTTTGCCAATGTTGCGCGTGCGGTCCATCCAGATGGGGTTCTTGGTCAGCAGGGCTTCATACTCTTTAATGCGCTCGGGCATCATGCGGAGGAAGCGACGCACTGCGATCTCGAATTCTTCCGGGATATCGCGCCACAACCCTCCGGGGCGGAAATAAGTGGTCATCATACGCTGCCCTGAGCATAACTCTTTTATGTCAAGGATGGACTCGCGCTCACGGAAGCAATACAGGAATAGGCTCATGGCAGCCAGGTCGAGTGCATGGGTTCCCAGCCACACCAGGTGGTTGGATATGCGTTCCAATTCGACCAGGATCACCCGCACAGCCTGAGCCCGGGGAGGCACGTCCAGGTCGGTCAGCTTTTCAATTGCCAGGCAGTACGCCAGGTTATTGCCGGTGTTGTTGAGGTAATCCGTGCGGTCGGTCATCACCTCCGCCAGCTCCCAGCGTTTGGCTTCCATATTCTTTTCAATCCCGGTGTGCAGGAAGCCGATATCTGGCACGCAGTTCACAATCACCTCACCATCCAGCTCGAGTAACAAGCGTAGCACTCCATGCGTGCTGGGATGCTGTGGACCCATATTCAGCAGAACTGTCTCACCTTTTAATGCCCGTTCAGAGACCAGGTGCTGGAGTTCTTTATAATTTACTTCTAACGGTTCATCCATGAGCGTCAGGCCTCTTCGTAGCGTCCGTGATGCTTCCGCTTGTCAATCTCATCAAAGTTAAATGTGAACTGCGGTTCCTCATATCCTAATGGATAATCTTTGCGCAGCGGATGTCCTTCCCAGTCGTACGGCATCAGGATGCGGCGTAAGTCGGAATGACCTTCAAATTTGATCCCGAACATGTCCCACACCTCGCGTTCATGCCAGTTGGCTCCTTTATAAACACCCTCGATGGTATGGATGGAGGGATCATCTCCATTGAGCGGCACTCTTAGTGCCATACGGACGTTTTGGGCGTGCGAGTAATAGCCATAGACGAGGTTATATCGAGGCTCCTCTTCTGGCCAATAGTCCACAGCGGTCAGCTCACACAAAAAATTGAACGCAAACTCGTCCCGCAGCACCTGGCTCACTTCGACGATCTTCCCTGGTTCACAAACCAACGTAGGCGGGTCTTTCATCAACTCCGATTCACGCAGGCCGAACCGGTCTTTCAGCGCTTTTAAAGTGGTTTTGAGGTGTTCTTCCGACATGTCACATATCCATGGCTAAACCCAGGTATTGAGTTTCTCGTGGCGTATTTTGTCATGTAAAGTCATGATCCCGTGGATCAGGGCTTCTGGGCGGGGCGGGCAGCCTGCCACATACACATCCACAGGGACAACCTCGTCTACCCCCTGAAGCAGGGCATAATTATTGAATACCCCGCTGCATGAAGCACAGTCACCCATCGAGATAACCCATTTGGGGTCCGGCAGTTGGTCGTATAAGCGGCGCAGGACCGGCGCCATTTTGCGCGATACCCGCCCAGCAACGATCATCAAGTCTGATTGGCGCGGACTGGCACGCATCAGCTCCATACCGAAGCGACTCATATCGTTGTGAGCCGCTTGAGCGCTCATCATCTCGATGGCGCAGCATGCTAAACCGAATAGCATCGGCCACATGGCATTGGTGCGTGCCCAATTGACTGCTTGTTCCAGGCCAACAGTGACAACACCCATGTTGCCGGCTTTTTGTTCTATTCCCATTCTAGTGCTCCTTTCTTCCAGGCGTACACAAGGCCTACCAGTAAAATGATGATGAAAATAATCATTTCAATTAGAACAAAGATACCGGCCTTTGCCTGGACAAACTGCTTAAGCACTACTGCCCATGGGATGATGAAGATGATTTCAATATCGAATAGGATAAAAAGCACTGCCACAAGATAGAAACGCACCGGCGCTCGGCGTGTGCCAGGGCCGATTGGGTTCATGCCTGATTCGTATGGCATTGACTTGCGTGCTGACGTGCGTCTGGGACCAAACAGGTGACCGAGGGCAACGATAAAAAAACCGAAGACAACGGCCAGGATGACTATGACAGCAATAGGGATATATGGTGCTAGCATTTTGCCTCAGCAGTCAGTAAGTTTATATGCCTAGTAACAGCCAGATTATAACCACAACCAAAGTTTGCTCTTCATGATAGGAATACCAATGAATCTTAGCGGTATAACCAATCCTGGTAAGAATTCACCTGATGCTGAACTCGTGAAGTTTATCATATGCATACTTTGGTGTCAATTTACGTTCCTAATAAACTATTAACACCGTGAATTCACAAATGGAACGCAGGGAAATTGCTGAGGAATCAACCCGCATGGCCTCACTCGCTCTGCCCATTGTGGTAGAGCGCAATGTTATATTATTAACTCTCAAATTTATTAGATTAAGAAATCGCGCAGGTGTCTGCTGCGTGTCGGATGGCGCAGCTTGCGTAGAGCTTTGGCTTCAATTTGGCGGATGCGTTCACGCGTGACGTTGAATGCCTGACCAACTTCCTCCAGCGTATGATCTTTGCCATCCAGCAGACCAAAACGCATCTCCAAGACTTCCCTTTCGCGCGGCGAAAGCACTGCCAGGGCATTTTTGACCTGTTCGCGCAGCATTTCACGCGCCGCCGCGTCCATGGGCTCCTGGGCTTCTTCGTCTTCGATGAAATCCCCCAGCATACTGTTATCTTCGCTGCCCACAGGGCTTTCCAGCGAGACGGGCTCTTCAGCAGCCCGCAGAACTTGCACCACCTTGGAGGCTGCCTGGTTCCAGCGCATGTGCACATCGTGAGGTAATATACTGGCCTCACCTTTTGCACGTTGGATCACCAGTTTGTCCTTTGGGTCCATAAAATCTGCCTCCAGCGCCAATTCCTCTGGGGTGGGTGACCGGCCCAGCGTCTGGGTGAGCTGACGTTGCACTTGCATCAAGCGGTTGAAAGTTTCAAAAATGTGCACCGGTATGCGGATCGTGCGCGCCTGGTCTGCAATCGAGCGGCTGATTGACTGCCGGATCCACCAGGTGGCATAGGTGCTGAATTTATAGCCACGTGAAGGGTCGAATTTTGAGACTGCCCTGAGTAATCCCAGGTTGCCTTCTTGGATTAAGTCGAGGAATGAGCTCCCGCGCCCCAGGTAGCGTTTGGCCACGCTCACCACAAGACGCAGGTTGGAGCGAATCAATATCTGCCTCGAATCCTGGGCACGATACTGCACGTTCTCAAGCTCCAACCTCAAAACGTCTTCATCAGTCAGATAACTGTTGAAGGTATCCTGAGATGGCAATCGATGCCTGGCCAGCATGAATTTAACTACCTCTTTGGCTACCCGCTCGGGGAACACGTAGAAACATATGTATACGGTTATGGCATTTACCGCCACCCGATCCCACAAGTGATCCACACCCCAGCGTCCATTATCCAGATATCCCCTCAGATAGGAGGGGTTATCAATTGTCCAGGTTTGTCTGAGCCCAATCGCTTCTGTTTGGATCATTGAAAAATCTGGGCAGTCATAACCTAAACGGCGGGTATCTTCAACCAGGCGCTTCCAGCCGATCACCAGCTCGTCGAAAAAGGCGCGATAAATGCTGGTTGAGTAATATCGACCACGGCGTGCAATTGGGTGATCGCGATTTATCACATCCACCCGGCGGGCCGCCTCGATGCGCGTTGCCAGCCAAAATTCGTGATCCACGCTCAGCAGCTCGATCTCGCCAATTTCGCGCAAATAGAGACGTACGGGGTCTTCGCTCAGCTCTGCCTCCAGAACCGGGCTAAGCAGCTCGAGCGGCTCGTCTTCCGAGACTCCGGTTAATCCGTCGGTTTCTTGAGCCAGGAGGTCTTCATCCGGCTCATCGATGACCGCATCTGAATCGATCTCAGACAGCAGGTCATCCACCTCGTCCGCGGGTTGATTGGGGATGTCCTTATCATCCTCGGCAGGTAGATTCTCGCCCTGCGTGTCTTCTTCAATGGTCATCTTTCGCTTGCGAGCCATACCCCAATTATCCTCTAATTTGTCATTTTTGGCGAATCGTGTATGAAACTTATTATGAATTTGTATCCGTGATCAGCGATCACGGCCCACACGGCTCCGGCCGCCATCACCAATGGCAGCTACAATAATCGCTTTTTGTAGTTGAGGACGTTCTATGTCCGAAATATCGCGAGTTGGTTTTACGAGCGATACCGTGATCGCTGATCATGGCCCACACAGCTCCGACCGCCATCAGCGATGGCGGCTACAACAATAGAAGATAGTTTATGTATATCCCTAACCTGCCGGGTGCCACATGAACCAGGAGGGAATCCCGATGATTTCTCTCTCACTCATAATCTCAAAACCAAAACGTTGGTAGAAGTTTACGTTCCGCGGATTCGCGTTTTCTAAATAACAACCAACCCCGCGTTTGTCAGCTAATTCGATCAGATGTTTTAAGATGTATGATCCAAAACCCTTGCCCTGATATTCTGGTTCCACTCCAAGGTATTCCAGGTAATAATGAGATTCTGCTGGGTGATTCTTGTCGATTTCATCAAGCCATTTCAACCAGCCTCGGACGTCATAGAATCCGTTCCGAAGGAAGGATTTGAGCACAATTAACCATTGGTCGATGACCGGAAGTGGATAACCGCCTGGCGGATATATCACCGCAGCAGCAATAACTTTGCCAGCTTCATTTATTTGAATTGGATACCCTTTACGTAAGCATACCAATAACTCAATTGAAAAATCAACTGTCAGTGCACGGATTCGTTTTTCTGGCGAAAAGTTTTTATATATTGCCACAGACACTGGGTCATCGTTAAAAGCATTGGCGAGTAGCTGTGCAACCTGGAGATAGGTCTGACGTGTAGTGGGTTGGATTTCCATGGACATGACCTGGCTGGATTGGACCTCCATCGATGGTGTGGTCATGAATACATTGCTGCCCCCCTCTCTACCTGGCGCTCATAAACCTTTTCTGCGCCTGGTGGATGCTCCTCAACGAGCGGGTGCATTTTGCGATGCCTTCTTCATTTTCCCTGGTGCGTGGTTCTCCCGTCTTCACCGCTTCATCCATTTGATAACGTAATTGGTTCATGATCTCATTTACCTGGCGTCGGCGGATTTCCAATAAGGCGCGCATGACATCGTCGCGGACACGTTCTTCTTTGGGATCAAGCTTATCGGTACGCTCCAACAGTTTGTCCACGATTTCCATCAGGGGCAGCGACAACCGGTTTAACACATAATTCATTGGCTCGGATTGGTCCTGTGTTAATGACTCCTTCACCAGCCCAAATATCGCCTGGTACTCAGCCCGCTCAAAATCCAGGCTCGAAATGTTTGTAAGGTGATCTTTGTTCAATTCCCGATCGATATAGAATACCATCTCCGGGCGACGCACGAGGATGCCCAAGCAGTGTGCCTCCAGCAAAGCATTCCCAGTTTGGACAACAATCTCCGGCTTGGGTTCTGTTGCAGTCTGTTGGGTTGCCCTAGTCCGCCGGCGTGTCTGGCGGGCAGTGCTTTCACCTCTCACCAGCAGTCGTTCATCGACCTTAATCAGGCGCGCTAACTGCTGCCGGTACGCCTCACGCTCAATCGGGTCAGGGACTTCGTTGATTAATGGCATCACCTGACCAGCAATCTCAGATTTGGTCTTGGGGTCGCCCATATCCCGGCCCGCCGCCAGGGTTTCCATTACGTGGATGACCACCGGCTTGGCATTCTCGAGGATGTGCTGCCATTCAGCTGGGTCGCGTTTGACCACCTCATCCGGATCCATCCCCTCGGGCAGCGTGGTGACGCGGATATCGGCCTGCAAGCGTGTTTCGTACGCCAGGAGGCCGCGCGCATCGAAAACCGGCTCTGACTCACGGTCCATCGCCTGGCGCGCCACCTGCAGACCGCGCATGGTTGCCTTATCCCCCGCCGTATCCGGGTCAAGCGCCAGGACAAAGCGCTGGGTAAGGCGTTTCAGTAAACGCATCTGGTGCTCGGTGAGGGCTGTCCCCATGGGTGAGACGGTATTTGTGAAACCTGCCTGGTGCAGTGCGATTACGTCCAGGTATCCCTCGACGATCACTACCTGGTCTAATGCCCGAATAGGATTGCGGGCGTGCTCCAGGCCGTATAGCAGGGCACTTTTATCGAATACCGGTGTTTGGGGAGAATTCATGAATTTCGGGATATCGTTCGGGTCGAGTATGCGCCCGCCGAATCCTGCCATGCGCCCGCGTCCCTCCCGGATGGGAAACATGATCCGGTGGCGGAACTTGTCATAAACAGATCCATCCTCCCGCTCCGAGACCAATCCTGCTTCTAACAGCTGCGCTTCCGACCGTCCCCTACCTTTGAAGAATTGGATGATTGCCTCGCGTGCATTGGGGGCGTATCCCAACATAAAGGTCTTGATGATTGCGTCACTCAAGCCACGCTGATGAAGATATTCAAGTGCTTTTTGACCTTCAACGGTATTGCTCAATTGCTGTTGGTAGTAGATTGCAGCTTCTTCGAGGATGGCGCGTAATTGAGCGTGTTCCTCTTCAGCAACCAGGTCTTCCGGGGTTTGCGGCTTGAGCTGGACGCCCGCCTTATCCGCCAGGTACTTAAGCGCCTCCGGAAAATCCCAGCCCTGCTTCTTCATCGTGAAGCTGAATATATCCCCACCTTCGTTGCATTGCCCAAAACAACGCCAGGTACCTGAGCTCGGGAATACTACAAAGGATGGTGTGCGCGTGTTGGGATGGAAGGGGCAGAAACCGATGTAATTCTTGCCGGAATGTTTCAGCTGCACAGACTCTGATACCAGGTCTACGATATCGATGCGGGCTTTGATCTCATCAATCGAGGACATAGGTTTCTCTCACCGGTCATGTATCTGAAATAGCTCGATTTGATTATACCAGCCCCCATCTGCCAGGGTTCTCGCGTAAATGGACGAATCTGGACCAGCGAGGAGGAAATCTTACAAACCCCCTTGACAAATGATATACTTTACATATAATTAATTCGATGATTATCTAATTAGTTAGAAGATAAAACCAGAATAAGGATTTTATG
>JBGPBQ010000059.1:0-16328 GCA_041481345.1 Anaerolineae bacterium | reverse complement strand
TGTTCAAAGGACCGGATGGGAATGCTGTCACAAAGGAAGTACTAATGACCAGGTTAAAAGATCATATAGCACAGGTAGTTACACGATATAAAAACAAGATTTATGCGTGGGATGTTGTGAATGAGGCTATCGATGACGATGATTCAAAATTTATGAGGGAAACCGACTGGTATAAAATATGTGGAGAAGATTATATTGCCAAAGCTTTCCAATGGGCTCATGAAGCTGATCCTGATGCACAGCTATTTTATAATGACTATAACACTGAGTCACCGATAAAAAGAGATAAAATATATCTAATTCAGCATCCAATTAGTGTTAGGTCTGATTTGATTCAATTTCCACCTACCTGAAGGAAATGTAGAATTTCCAAAGATCAAAAAACGATGAATTCCCCACTGCTTAAGACCAAGCTATATCGACCACCCATTCGGCCTGAGCTAGTTTCCCGTCCGAGCCTGATGCGCGGGTTGGATGAAGGAATCAATAGTAAATTGACGGTCGTTTCTGCCCCGGCTGGTTACGGCAAGACCACATTGGTGAGTGCCTGGTGTTCTGAATGCCACTGTCCGGTTGCCTGGCTCTCATTGGAAGCTGCGGACAATGATCCTGCACGCTTTTTATCTTATGTGATTACTGCCTTGCAAACGGTCAAAGCTGACCTGGGTCAAGAAATCCTGAGTGTGCTCCAATCTGCCCAACCTCCTGCGATCCTTAATCTTTTACCTGTATTGATCAACCTGCTGGATGACATTCAGACACGGTTTGTTCTGGTGCTGGATGATTACCATGTCATCATTTCCAAGGAGATTCACGAAGCCATCAACTTCATTATTGATCATCAGCCGCCCCAGATGAATCTTTTGTTGACCACCCGAATCGATCCTCCGCTGCTCCTTGCACGGCTCAGAGGTCGAGGACAACTCACCGAGTTACGCCAGGATGACCTGCGATTTTCTGAAGAAGAAACCGTTGCCTTTCTGAAACGAGGCTCAGGCATTGAATTAGCCGCACGTGAAGTCGAAATATTGGTAAACCGCACAGAAGGTTGGATCGCGGGTCTACAGATGGCAGCTCTTTCGATGCGGAATAAGAAAGATATCCCCAGTTTTATAGAAGGTTTTGGTGGAAGCCATGATTATATCGTGGATTATTTCACCAGTGAAATCCTAAACAACCTGCCTGAGTTGACAAGATCGTTCTTACTAAAGACATCATTTCTGGATCAATTGTGCGGATCTCTATGCAATGAAGTCACCGGCCTATCAGGTGGTCAGCAAACCCTGGAGCGATTACACGAAGCGAATTTATTCCTGGTCCCATTGGACGATGCCCATATATGGTATCGCTACCACCAATTATTTGCTGACCTTTTACAAAAAAGTCTTATCAACAGCTTTTCATCTGAAGTACCAGAATTACATCTGCGTGCCAGCCAATGGTTCGAGCAAAATGGATATCCTCACCAGGCGGTCGAACACGCTTTCTTAGCTCATGATTTCTCTCGGGCGGCTCACCTTTTAGAGGAAGTAGCGGAATCTGCCATGGGGCGGGGAGAGCATCTGTGGTTGCTTAGCGAGATAGAAAAATTGCCAGAAGATCAGATGGAATTTCATCTACGTTTGAGCATTCTCAGAGCGACTATCTTCACCTCAACCGGAACATTTCAAAGGGCAGAGGATGCATTACGAAAAATTGAGGCGCATATGTCGTCTCATACCGAAAGCAAACCCATTGAGGATTATGCGCTCGGAAGGGTCGTTGCACTGAGAGCCATGATCGCTATTCAATGCGGGGACGTGGCTAGTGCGAAACGAGATGCGCAACTGGCGCTCGAAAAGCTGCCTGAGGGAGCGGAACATGAAATACCCTGGCGGGCCCAATTGCTGCTTGCACTCGGTTTAGCCAATTTTGCCATTGGCGATCTCGCTGAAGCGAGACAAAACCTGGATATGGCAATTCGAGAAGCGCATCTGGCAGGTGATCCGTACACATTCCTGTTTGTGACCGCATATCTGGTTGACGTGCTTTGGAGTCAAGGTTTACTCAATGAAGCAGTAGAACGTTGCCAGGAGGGCATAAAATTTATTAATGAGCACGGGCTCGGCTTGGCTCCAATGAGCGGCGAGGTGTTCATCCGTTGGTGCTTATTGTTGTGCGAACGCCGGGACCTTGCCCAGGCTGGAGATTTCCTCAATCAAGGTACAGAATTGATCCGCACGGGAGGGGTCCCTTGGGCACTGGCGTGGGCATATCACATGAAGATATTCTACTTAATCGCCCAAGGTGACTTACTGGCGGCTGAAACCGTAGTACAGGAAGCTAGCCAGATACTCCAACTCTCTGAGTTACCAGCTAGGGTCGTAAGTGGCTTATCAGCCTTGAAGGCACTCGTATGGGTTAGGTTGGGTAAGCTAGATGAAGCCGAACAGCATCTCAAGAAACGGGGGATCTGGATTGATAGCCAGATTCGCTACCCGTTTCACAGAGAATATCAATCATTAGCTTTACTGCTGATTGCAAAAAGTGACCTTGTGAGTGCCGAAGGATTACTCGAAAGCATGGTCACATGGGCAGAAACTACTAGACAATATCGCAGTTTGATATGCGCCCGGGTTCTCCAAGCCATTGTTTACTCGGGACGCAAAGAAATGGGAAAGGCATTACAGTCTCTATCCATGGCGATGGATCTGGCTGAACCGGAAGGTTACCAGCAGGCAATCCTGGAGGTGGGACGTCCAATTATCCCCATATTATATGCAGCCAGTCAAAAAGGCGTGCATTCGGGATTTACCACCCGATTGTTTGAAAGGTTTATAGAAATTAATCCGGATCAATGGTCATCATCTGATATCCAAAAACGCCATCGTGAAATCCTTGCCCCAATAAGACCACGCGAGATTGAGGTGCTCAAGCTAGCCGCAGATGGACTGACGAATAAGGAAATCGCTCAAAAGCTTTCCATCTCCCTGCGCACGGTTAAATTCCACATGACCAGCATTCTGACGAAATTAGGGGTAGATAACCGGATGCAAGCGGTCACCAAGGCAAAAATCCTGGGAATTATTCGATAAAAAGAATAGCATTGACTCTAATGATCCTCGTTAATTGTGACGAGGATTTTTTAATTATCTGTACTTTGCAGGTGTACTGTTACTGTACCTCAGTACGGTGATTTCTATGTGGTTGTGATGTAAATTGAATGTGAAGAGAAAACAATCTTGGGACGACAGATCAACCTGTGCAGAGTTTACGGACCAAGAATGGAAAAAGATAGATGCGAATTCGGCAGCGAGGATTTAAAAGGAGGATCCATGGTGTACCAAATCATAGTAAAAGGCAGGCTTGATCAGAGCTGGTCAGATTGGCTAGGGGGTGCAAGCGTCACTTCTGGGCTCGATGAAAATAGCTCGATGATCACCACAGTAACGGTAAAAGTCGCTGACCAACCAGCCTTGTACGGCGTCCTGGATCGTATCCGCGATATGAATCTACTCCCAATCTCTGTTGAGCGGATTGACAAGGAAAAGTAAGAAACTTACCAAGGCAGATACGATGAAAACTTTAGAAAAAACAAGGAGTGATCAGATATGAAAAATACTACCGATCTTGTAATCGAAACCCATGGGCTAAGCAAAGCCTACAAGAACGTGCAAGCGCTCAAATCACTGGACCTGAAGGTGGCTAAGCATTCAATCTTTGGCTTTCTAGGTCCCAACGGTGCTGGAAAAACGACTACCATCAAGTTGCTGCTGGGATTAGCCCGACCGAGCGGCGGCAACGGTTCCATCTTTGGATACGATATTCAACGGCAAAGTGTGGAAATCCGCCAGCGCGTCGGGTATCTGGCACAGGATCCCCGCTATTATGAAAGTATGACCACGCGTGAAACATTGCGCTTCACCTTAGGCTTCTTCTTCAAAGGGCCGAAGAACAAAATGGAAGAACGGATCGAAGAAACGATCGAGCTGGTGGGTTTGGCAGACAAAGCAGACCGACCGATTCGCGGTTTTTCGGGTGGGGAACGCCAGCGGCTAGGAATCGCTCAAGCCCAGGTCAATTACCCCGACTTGCTCATCCTGGATGAACCTGCTGCCAGCCTCGACCCGATGGGACGGCATGATGTTTTGGAGGTGATGGAACGGTTGCGTAAGTACACCACCATCTTTTATTCCACCCACATCCTGGATGACGTGCAGCGGGTCAGCGATACCGTTTGCATCCTTAACCGCGGGGAACTGGCAGCGGAAGCACCTATTCAAGAATTACTGGCAAGCAGTGGGAACGTGCTGTTTCGGCTGCAAACCCGCGGCGATATCCAGCAAATCCGATCTCTGATCACCAATCAGACCTGGGTCACGGCTGTGCAAGTCGAACAATCTGATGGACGGGCAGATTGGCAAATCAATGTCAGCAATCTTGATATCGCTGAAGACCAATTGCTGGGCTTGGCTATGTCTGCACCAGGAGTAAAAGTGACCGGTTTCGGCCAATCAAAATATGATTTAGAAGAAGTTTTCATGAATCTAGTCGGAGGAAACAACCATGGCAAGCAATAACGAGTTTCAATTGATCGGAAATCAGGGTCGATTGCAGGGATTTACTAATCTCCTCGGCAAAGAAAACCACCTTTGGTGGCGGACCAGTCGGTGGTGGTTGCAGACGCTTATCTTTCTCGCTATCAGTAATGGGATCCTGTTCATGGTCATCGGGATCGCCCCCAAGATGGAAAATCCGCCAGGTCAGGCATCGAATACACAAGCCGATGGATCTGCGCAACCCCTGGATATCCTTGGCCTGACTGTTTTCCTCAAAATAGCTGGCATCGCCACCGCCATAGGGGTAGCTGTCCTCGCTCAAGACACTTTGATCGGCGAGAAACAATCTGGTACGGCAGCCTGGGTGTTGTCTAAACCCGTCTCGCGCAGCGCTCTCATACTTTCCAAAGTTATTTCCAACTCCCTCGGGATCCTGATAACGATGGTGATTGTGCCAGGAGCTATTGCTTATCTAATTATCTACTTCATTGCCGGGAATGCCTTTCCCATCTTGCCATACGCTGGGGCTTTAGGGATGTTCTTCGTAAGCCTGGTGTTCTGGCTCACCCTGGCTATCATGCTGAGCTCGTTATCCAATACACGCGGCTTGGCGATAGGACTACCTCTATTCCTTATCCTGGGTTTCATAATTTTTGTGGAGGTTGCACCGTGGACTGCAGATTTCATGCCCTGGAGCCTGACGAATGCGGTCAGCGCTACCCAGCCAGCTATGGCTGTATCCCTGGTGCTTGGGCAGCCCATACCAACCCTGATGCCGCTGATCGGCAGCCTGGTGGGCTGTCTGATCTTTACAATGGTCGCCATCTGGCGATTCCAAAAAGAGGAATTTTAGGAAGCTCACCGGTATATCTTAAAAATGATAAGATTCCATGCAGCGGAACGGTCTAATTCTCTCCGAACTTGCCCAGGCCATACCTGGGCAAGCTATTGGAGCTGCTACGTACCTGGTTTAGTTCTTCGATACAATTCTACAAACCCAGCGAGGCGTGGGCGTTGTAACTCCAATTTGAAATGAAAAGAATAATTCGGATGCATCCAATGGCGGGTCCAAAGCTGAAGTAAGCAGACGAGAGTATATAGATGATGTGATATATAATGGTTAAGTGAAGCGCACCCTCGATCAGTCCTATGGATGGATCTACTATCTCGTCTCGGGTCTCCTGATTGGGTCGGCTTTTCTTAGGTCAACGTACGCATATCGTAATAACCCCATAATTCTACAAGTATTGGCTTTTTTAGCTGCCTGGTTGGTCTTGTTTGCCATTGAAAAGCCGCTCACCTTCAGATGGCCCGCATTTTTCCCAATTTATCTGATCCTGCAAATATGCCTGATTGGATTACTTTTACGAATGCCTTACCCTTCGGATTATTTTGCTGCGCTATTCGGGGTACTCAGCATGCAGATCATCCAACACTTTCGTTTACGGGTTGGGGCAATTTGGATTAGCTCATTTACCTTGATGATTGTCGCTTTACTGGCAGGTACCTACGGCCTATCACAAGCGATAGTAATCGCCGCGATCTATACTGTGGTGAATGTTTTCCTGGCATTTTATACACTGACCAGCCAGCGCGCCCTAGAGGTACGTTCCGACAATCAGACTCTCGTGTTGGAGTTACAGGCTGCCAACCAACAACTTGAGGCTCTATCAACACAGCAGAAACAACTGGCCGTAGCCCGAGAACGTCAGCATCTGGCTCGCGAGCTGCACGATTCTGTGACGCAAACTATTTTTAGCATGACGCTCACCACCCAGTCAGCACTGCTATTACTCGATCGCGAGCCAGATCGTGTTGGGAAACGGCTTGAACGATTAAAGCAGCTGGCTCAAGCTGCCATCTCCGAAATGCAGGTATTAATATCAGAGCTCCGACCGGTGAAATTCGCAGAAGGAGGATTGGTTGCTGCCCTGCGGCAACATATTGCAGAACGCCAACTACCAGAAACACTGGCAATCACCCTGGAAGTTGATGGCTCGGGAATTTTAACCAGCGGCGAAGAACAGAACCTATTCCGCATAGCTCAAGAAGCGGTGAACAATATCGTCAAGCACTCCTGCTCCTCTCAGGCATACATCCGGCTGCATTTGGTTGTGCCATTCTGGATGGAAATCGCAGACCAGGGTCAGGGTTTTGATCTGCACCATGCACGCAGTGTAGGGCACATCGGTCTGGTCAGTATGGAGGAGCGTGCCGCGGATATCGGGTGGAATTTCCAAATATCGACTTCTCCTACAGCGGGTACACGCGTCCGCGTCGAAAAAAGTATACCAAAAGAAAGGCAGGCAGAATGACCACCACAGAGAAAATCAGAGTCTTGATCGTGGACGATCATCAAGTCGTCCGCGAGGGTCTCCGCTCCTTTTTGGATGTGCTAGAGGATATCGAACTGGTTGGTGAAGCCGCCGATGGGATTGCAGCAGTAGAAATGGTCAAGAGATTCTCCCCGGATGTTGTCTTGATGGATTTGGTCATGCCCCGGTTGGATGGTATTGAAGCCACGCGGCAGGTTAAGATCACCCACCCAAACACAAAAGTGATTGCCCTGACAAGTTTCACTGAAGACGATAAGGTTTTCCCAGCCATTCAGGCAGGTGCGTCTAGTTATCTGCTCAAGGATGTTTCCCCAGATAGTTTGATAGACGCTATCCGCGCCGCTCATCGGGGCGAGGCCCGCTTACACCCTGATATCACCCGCAAGCTGATGGAACAAATCACTCATCCAATTAACCCTGCCCGCTTTATCCAGCCGGATGAACTTTCCGGGCGAGAGAAAGGCGTTGTTCGCCTGGTCGCCCAGGGGAGAAGTAACCATGAGATTGCCCAGGAATTGGTAATCAGCGAGAAAACAGTCAAGACACACATCAGCAACATTCTGGGCAAGCTGCAATTGAATGACCGAACTCAGCTGGCAATCTACGCCATCAAAAACGGGTTGGCAGATGCAGATTGATTCTTCCACCCAACCCTTGAAACCTGGCCTGGCTGGGGCTATCACCGTCTATGTTCTTCTGGCTGCTGTAATTGCGCGGACATTAGTGTGGAATGAAACAGATATTCGCAGCCTGCTGCCCTATTATCTGGGATTGGAGTCAGCCTTCCTGATTATTTTCACACTGACTTTGTGGCGACCTCCAGCCCGCCCCAGCTGGCGGCACCTAACCTTCGTGATCCAGTCTGCCATCATCCTTGGCTTGCTGTCGTTGTATTCACACCTAGATTTTATGACCATCCTCTTTATACTCTTGAGTTACCAGGCTGCATTGGTTTTTTCCGGGCGAACTTGTTGGGCATGGATCGGACTCTTTGTACTGCTTCTATGTGGATCTTTGATGTTATACAAAGGAGCGTTCAAGGGATTATCGCTGGCCATGACCCCCCTGGTGGGATGTATCATCTTCCCAGCTTATATCATTGCTGCCAACGAGATCGAGGCAGCGCGCCTCCGTAGCCAGGAAATCCTGAAGGAATTGCAGAATAAAAATCAACGCTTGAGAGAATACGCCGGGCAAGTGGAAGAATTGACATCACTCGAAGAGCGTAACCGGCTGGCACGTGAGCTACACGACTCGGTGTCACAGACCTTATTTGGTATCCTCCTCATTATCGATTCAGCTCAGATATTGTTAAAGCTCGAGCCTCAGCGTGCACGTCCGAAATTGGAAAAGCTTCAAGGTTTGACTCAAAATGCGTTAGCTGAGATGCGCAGTCTGATAGCGCATCTACGACCTTGATAGGGAAAAACCCATAGCAATAACGCAATAAAGCGGGGAAAAATGATCGGTGTCCTACGACCTGCGATGTAGCGCACCGCTCTATTTTATAGTAAATAAATACATCCCAAGACAGCGGAAGAATACACGGCCAGTTGGATGTGTTTTGGCGCGTGAAGTGGCATGATAGGGATACAGGAATTACTGGAGCCACACATGCCCAACACGATCCCCTCTTTTTCATCAAACCGCCAACCCGTACGAATGCTGATCGTCGATGATATGCCGCAAGTATTGGAAGACCTGCACTTGCTTTTGGACCTCTCCGGAGAAGTAGAAGTGGTCGGCGAAGCAATTAATGGGCGGGATGCTATTCGCCAGATCGATTCTCTGCATCCCGAGGTGGTCGTGATGGACCTGGAGATGCCTGAGATGGACGGTTGCCAGGCGACCAGCCTGATTAAAGAAAGAGACAATCCCCCCAGAGTCATAATATTGACCGTTCATTCAGGTCTTGAAATCGAGCGAAGGATTCAACAATCTGGTGCAGATCTGTTTATTCAAAAAGGCGCTGGTTTTGAGGCGCTGATGGCTGCAATTCTAAATCTAAGAGAGAATCAATAATTTTATTAACAGGAAGGATTACAAATGAATAAAAAAATGCGAGTAAGCTTAGCTGTAGTTACCGGATTTATCATCCTATTTGTTTCTGCGGTTGTTGTTATTCGTTTCAAACCAGGCGCGCCGCATCAGGTTTCATCTCCCGATTACTGGCCTAAAGAGGTGTGGCGGGTAAAAACTCCCGAGGAGCTGGGATTAGATTCCGTCAAGCTTGCCGAAGGATTGCGCTCCATCCAATCGGCAGGCTTTCCCATCCACAGCTTGATGATAGTCCGCAATGGCTATGTGGTGTTGGATGCAGCCTTTTATCCTTATGACGGTCGGTCACCCCACAATCTGGGATCGGTTACTAAAAGTGTGCTGACTACCTTGATTGGGATCGCAGTCGACCAGGGAAAATTGAAACTCGATGATCCGTTGCTCTCTTTTTTCCCGACCTACACCATCGCTAATCCCGATACCCGTAAAGACCACATCACCGTCAAGGATTTGTTGAGCATGACCTCCGGGTTGGAATGCATCGGTTTACCCAGGGAGTCAACCGTTCAAGAGATGGAAGCCAGCTCTGATTGGGTGCAATTTATGCTCGACAAGCCAATGGTATCCGAACCGGGCAGAACCTTTGTGTACTGCGGGGGCAGCACACACCTGCTCTCAGCCATTTTGCAAAAAGCGACCGGTATGACGGCGTTGGAATATGCTCGCCAGTACCTTTTCGAGCCACTCGGTATTAAGCAAGTAATATGGCCGACTGATCCCCAGGGAGTCAACCAGGGCTCTGGTAATATCCGTTTACTCCCTGCTGATATGGCTAGGCTGGGTTTTCTATTCCTGCATGAAGGAAGATGGGACAACCAGCAGGTGGTTTCCAGTGAATGGGTGCGGAATGCCGTCAAGGCACAGAACGAAGCAGGTTCATATGGTTACGGCTGGTGGGTGAACGTAGGCAAAGCCGGCAGCGAATTCAATGCCGATGGGGCTGGAGGGCAGCACATTGCAGTCGTGCCAGGTTTGAACCTTATTCTCGTGACGACCGGTGGTGGTTTTAATGTTGACGATGTGGTCCCTTTCCTATTTCCCGCCCTGGTGGACATGGAAAAGCCTCTCCCTGGCAATCCTGGGGGTGTCGCGGAACTTAATCGGACCCTTGAAAAACTATCTGAGGCTCCTCTACCTCAGTCGCCGACAGCTTTACCTGATATTGCTACGCAGATCTCCGGTCAGAACATCGTCTTCGAGAGTAATCTGCTCCAATTACAATCCCTGAGACTTGGATACATTGATCTATCTGAAGCTGTTATTCAGTTTAACTTTTCGGATGGCAGCCAAAGCCCACTTGCAACCGTAGGACTCGACGGGGTTTACCGTATGACCACTGGTGTAGGTCTGGATCGCGCATTGCGGACGGTGGTGGAAACCGCGGGTCAGAGCGTGGGTATGCGGGGCATCTGGACCGATGAAGACACCTTTATTATCGAGTACGACACCATCACCAATCGGTATGCTTACCAAATACAGCTGCGGTTTGAGGCAAATGGCGTGACTCTGGTCGCTTCCGATCGCATCTATGGTACCAGCTTGACTATCCAGGGTGCTCTGCAAAACCGTTAAGCTGCCCTCAATATCGTTTCCTGGCACCAATCAGAGCAGGGAATTTGTATTTCAAAGGAGCTGACCATGATTAAAAAAATCTCTCTCTGGATTATCTCTTTCCTGGCGGTTTTATTCATTCTGCGTTTTGGAGTGGCATTGCTCTTTCAACCACCAGAATATGTTTACAGGGCGGTTTTCTGGGGTGATTCGGACATCACCGATTATGAAAAATTTCCGGCGCGTGAAATTCAGAACTCTCCGCCAGTCTTCCAATTTGCCGAAAATCTCTCGCCGGAGATATTTGCCACCATCGAAGTTACAACCAACAATTTCACCCGCATAAATGATTTTGATACATTTCTCGAAGAGACTGGCACGACCGCTTTCATCGTTATCCAGGATGATGCAGTCTTATACGAGCGTTATTTCAATGGCTTTCAGCGAGATTCGTGGTTCACATCCTTTTCAATGGCAAAATCGGTCCTCTCAGCCTTGATTGGCATTGCCATTGACGAGCGATATATCAACAGCATCGATGATCCCATCATTCAATATATCCCCGAATTGAGTGGGAGCGGGCTGGATACTATGACGATCCGTCACTTGCTAACCATGTCCTCTGGTATTCGCTACCGTGAATCAGAAGCTTTGGACTGGTTGTTTTCTTTAAGCGATGATACATTGGCGTATTCCTATCCCGCGCTCCGCTCACTGGCACTAGACTTCAGGCACGGCGACGAACCGGTCGGGGCATTCTTCTACTACAATGATTACAACCCCATTTTAGAGGGCCTGATTTTGGAACGCGCCACCGGCATGCCAGTTTCGGTCTACCTGCAGGAAAAAATCTGGAAACCGCTGGGTATGGAATATCCCGCTACTTGGAGTCTTGATAGTCAAAGCAGTGGTTTTGAGAAAATGGCGACTGGTCTCAATGCTCGTGCTATAGACTATGCCCATTTTGGTCGCCTGTTCCTGAACAAAGGCAGCTGGAATGGGACGCAAATCATTTCCGAACAATGGGTGATCGACTCTACCACGCCCGACTCAGCCGATACTCGCCCATGGCTTAACTTCACTAGTTTTCCAGAACAGAATGGCTACTATAAATATCACTGGTGGGGTTATCAGCGGGAGAATGGCTTGTACGATTACATCGCCTGGGGTCATTTGCAGCAGATCATTTACATCCGGCCCGACCAGAATCTCATCATGGTCCGCCTTGGCAGAGAGGAAGGTCCGCAAGTGGATTGGGGGTTGCTGCTTAAAGACCTGGCAGACAGGTTTTCACACTAATAAAATAACAGCCTTAATGCAGTTTTATACATGACTGATTTCGAGAAAGTCACTGAAAATGCAAAGTGAAATGATCAAATTTAAATAAAACCTATTGACAAAGACTCTAATATGAGTATAATATCAATGACAACGTTGTCGTCAACGATATCGTCATCGATGACATCTCTCTCGATTTACTGAACAACTTATGTAACAAGCTTCATACCAAGATGGTCACACTACCCCAGCAGGAAAAATCGCTTCACAAGGTTAATGGCTCATTCCACACAACTACGTTGAAGGATGTAGCCAAACTAGCGGGTGTGTCGACGAAGACCGTCTCGCGCGTAGTTAATAATCAGGGTGAAATTAGAAAAGAGACCCGCGAGCGAGTGCAGGCAGCGATCGAACAGCTTGGTTATCGACCCAACGTCCTGGCGCGCAGCTTGATCCACCAACGCACCAACACCCTGGGAGTTGTCACATGGGGAATCGACTACTTCGGACCCTCACGCACGGTGGTTGGAATTGAACAACAGGCGCATCAGCTGGAGTACTCCCTATTTCTAAACCTCATGGATCGACCCGATGATGGCGATAGCGTATCTCTTTTGGACACTTTGATCGCCCATCGGGTGGATGGAATTCTCTGGGCTGTGCCGGAGGTGGGGAATAACCGGGCGTGGCTTGAGTCCAGCCAGCTGGAGCACTTTCCACCGATCGTCTTTCTCAATACAGAACCACGACCGGGGTTGGTGGTGGTTGCAGTGGATAACTTTTCCGGAGCGAAACTCGCTACGCAGCATTTAATCAATCAAGGTCGGCGTAAGATTGGAATTATCACCGGGCCATTGACCTGGTGGGAGGCACGGGAGAGATATGACGGCTGGAAATCTGTGATGCATCAGGCCAAGCTGGAGACACCCTCCTCACTGGTGGTGGAGGGGGAATGGGCTGCCGACGCCGGGGAAAGGGGATTGCAGCAGTTGTTGGCTCAAGAGCCAGATATCGATGCGTTATTTGCCAGCAGCGACCAAATTGCCCTGGGTGCACTGAGCACGGCCCATCGGTTAGGTCGGCAAATCCCGCGCGACCTGGCAATCGTTGGCTTCGATAATATTCCAGAATCAGCCTGTTTTTGGCCTCCGCTGACCACAGTTTATCAGCAGCTTATTGATGTAGGTCGTATCGCTGTGCAAACCCTGCACAGAATGATTGAGGCAAACCGTCAATCAAGGGTCTTGAATGAGGCCAGTGTAACCTTGGTTAGGCCGGAATTAATCGTTCGGGCCAGCTCCATGGAAGCCTGACGCAGCCTCTTCTTGAATGAAATGGGTTTTGATCATTCAATATACAATTACAAATCTCGTTCGCAATTGAAAGGAGGTGCACGCTAACAAAGAAATAATTTTTTAGCCAATCTACAAATGATATACACAAGTAAATAATTTCAAAAATTTTTAAGGAGGATGAAATGTTCAAGTTCGTGTCAAAAAGTTTAGTTATTATTACCCTGCTAGCCTTAGTCTTGACGGCATGCGGTCCAGCTGCAACGTCGCAGGCCCCGACTGTCCCAGCGGTCCAGGCCCCAACCGTCCCACCAACCGTCGCTCAGGCTGTCCCAGCGAGCCAGGTTCCAGCTGCCCCGACAACCGCAGCCACGGTTCCCCCGGCCGCGACCGAAGGCGCAGCTCCTGCAGCTGGAACCAATTGGTGCTCAGGCACCAAAATCGTGTTCTTCCCCGGCGGAACACCTGGTGGCGGGTTTGAGCAGGTAGTGTATAACGGAGCTCTTGCTGCAGCCGCCGATACTGGTGCGGATGTGCAATATGTGTGGTCCGACTGGCTTCCTGACAAGATGATCAGCCAGTTTCAGCAGGCTGTTGCCACCAAGCCCGACGGCATTGCCATCATGGGCCATCCTGGCGATACTGCATTCGATCCTCTGATTGACGATGCCGAGTCACAGGGCATTATCGTGACCAGCATGAACACTCAGCTGCCGACTGCACAAGCCAAGTATGCTCCCAGTGGTTTCGGCTATGTTGGCGCCATCCTTTATGATGCTGGCTATGCCCTGGGCCAGGAAGCAGTCAAGCGCTCGGGTGTGAAATCCGGCGATAAAGCTTTCTTGTGGGGCTTACTGTCACAGGCGGGTCGTGGGGAGAGGACCAAAGGCGTGAAGGATGCCCTTGAAAAAGCTGGACTGACCGTGATCTATCAGGAGATCGATCCCGCCACCAATACGAGCGCGGCAGCCGGTGTACCGGTCTTCACCGGAATCATGTCCGCCAATCCAGATATTAAACTGATAGTGTTCGATCACGGCAACCTGACGGGCACCTCGCAGACCTTCCTGGAAGCTGCTGGCAAGAAGCCCGGCGATATCTATGCTGCCGGTTTCGACGCGTCCGGTAACGCCATTACCGCCATCCAGGGCGGCTGGCTCCAGCTGGTGATCGACCAGCAGCAGTTCCTGCAAGGTTACTTCGGTGTCTTGCAGATTTGCCTGACCCATAACTACGGTTTTTCCGGTCTGCAGATCGACACCGGCGCGGGCTTTATCAGCAAAGACAATGTCGCGGCAGTAGCTCCGCTAGCAGGGAAGATTCGCTAAAGCGGAACCGCGTTTCATCGGCTGAATCTTTTTGATTTGATGGATCAGCGATAGAAAAAATGCAAGGGCTAAGTAGCTCCGGATGAGTTCCATGCTATTTAGCCCTTGCCATCCCCTAGATTTCACATGATTTCGAACCAGACGGGTTATCCAATTTCGGAACGGAGATTATCTTATGGAGGAATACCGCCTCGAACTTAGAAATGTGTCCAAATCCTTTGGAGAGGTCAAGGCACTGGAGGATATCAGCTTTCAGCTGGGCCGCAATGAGATTGTGGGCTTGCTGGGTGATAACGGTGCCGGAAAATCCACTCTGATCAAAATAATTACCGGCTATTATCAGCCCACCTCGGGTGAGATTTATTTCAATGGACAAAAAGTGGACAACTTATCGGTCCCCAAAGCCAGGGAATTAGGCGTGGAAACCGTATACCAGGAACGCGCCCTGGCAGAGCTGCAAACATTATGGCGCAATATTTTTCTGGGACGCGAAATCTGTAACTCCATGGGTTTCCTAGATATACAGAAGATGAGAGACGAAACCCACCGCTTGATGACCGAATCCATGGGCTTTACCTCGCATGCAGTCAGCCCGGATTCTCGGGTGGGCAAATATTCAGGGGGTGAAAAGCAGGGCGTTGCCATCGTACGGGCTCTATACTTTGATGCCGAAATCATCGTTCTCGACGAGCCCACCATGGGTCTCTCGCTCAAAGAGTCGGCCAAACTGGTCAACTTTGTGAAAAGCATCAAGGCAGCAGGTAAATCCGCCATTTTCATCGACCATAACATCTTTCACGTCTACAACGTCGCCGACCGGGTGGTGGTAATCGATCGCGGTAGAGTAGCGGGTGAATTTTTTACCAAAGACATCGGCGTATCTGAATTAATGGATAAGATGGTCCATGTTGCCGAAACCGGCAGCCTCGATTAGCGCATGAGAATGGATGGATACAATGAATTCTCAAATCAATGGAACCGCACCCAAAGTCAGCCAGCATTATAAAGAATCTTTTAGTTTTAGAAGATTTGCCCGCACGAACAGCGCCCAGTTGGGAATTTTAGGTGTCTTTCTGACCTTGTGGCTCATATTTATCCTTGCAGCTCCCAAGGTCTTCTTAAACAAACAGATCTATTTTGCATTAATGTCCACGATTCCCTATTTTGCAATTATGGCCATTCCCTTAACGTTTGTGGTGGTTGCAAAGGAAATAGATCTCTCGTTTACATCAGTTATGGCCATGGGCATGGTGGCGTTTTCCTTTATCTACAATGAGACAGCCTTTATAGGTAGTGCGAACATTCGAGTAGGCCTGGCGATTATTGCTGCCTTGCTGACCGGAACGATTATTGGCTGGATCAATGGGTTCATCATTGTGAAGTTTGGCATTCCATCATTAGTAGTCACCCTTGGTACCCAATTCCTCTGGGCGGGTGCTGTACTGGTGCTCACCGCAGGAGCAAATTTTACATTGACATATGTAAATAACACGATCTTTTACCCACTCTTTGTTGGTAAAATCCGTGGATACTTACCCATGCAGATGGTATGGCTGGTGATCATCACGATCCTTGGTTGGATCCTGCTAAACCGCCATCGCTTTGGGGCGCACGTCTATTTGACCGGTGACAACATCAACAGTGCCGAGCTGATGGGCGTCAATACCGGGCGTACCCGCATCCAGGCTTTTATGTTGATTGGCATCATCTCAGCTTTTGCTGGTTTACTGTACAGTTTTTCCATTTCTTACTTTTGGCCCACGCTGGGCGGTGGTTATTTGCTGAGCACCCTGGCGTCAGTCTTCCTGGGCGGGACGTCCGTCTTTGGCGGCGTTGGCACGATTTTGGGCACATTCCTGGGAGCTTTTATCATTGGCTCGATTGAAGTTGCAACGGTAGCCGTCGGCCTGACAGGATTCTGGACCCAGCTGATCTATGGATTTATCA
>JBGPBQ010000058.1:0-16690 GCA_041481345.1 Anaerolineae bacterium | reverse complement strand
GATCAGCCGCCTGAGAGCGTTAAAACATTCCTCTTGATTTTGAGTGTCAACGACCAGGCAGTTCTCTTCTTGTTTTGCGAAGGTGTCAGTGCCGCCGTTACTGGGGACGATGGTGGCTAATCCACACGACATGGATTCCAGAGCCGTCAGACCGAAGGCTTGAAAGATGGAATAGTCTACAAAAATGTCACATTGGTTGAGCAGGTTGGCGGTTTGGGTCGGCCGTAGCTCCCCCGCCAGGCGCCAGGGGAAATCCTTTGGGAGGCGGGCAAACCCAGGGTCATAGGGTTCACAGCCAAAAAGGAAGAATTCCAGTTTGGATCCATACCGATTGCTGGCTTTCTGAAGGATTTCCATGGTCATTCGTGGGCTGCGCCGCTCGGAGACCGGACGGATCATTGCAGCAATACGAAGAGGCTGGCTGGAGGATGAGGAACCAGCGAGCGGACGCGGGCGGAAAAGATCGGTGTCGATATAACCGCCGACGATGTGGCAGGAGAGGCCGTGGTGGTGCTGGATCTGATCATAGATCCATTGGGTGGTCACACAGCGCACCTGATTCGGAATGAGGGTATAGGATGAAGCTGCCTCGCGATAATCTTTACTATCTGGCGGGTAGAAATATGCCTCGTAATCCTGGATATAATATCCAGCCACCAGACCAGGATGCTGCTGGATGGCTGGAACGATCCAGGCAACGCTGGTGTGGGAGGTGGCAATGATGGCATCATATTTGGCAGCTATATTGGGGATATCCTGGATATCGCCAAAAAAAAGCGGTACGATCACATTTGGATATGATTTTTCAAAAGATGCGCGGTAGTTATTCAGATTCATGATTTGCGCATCAACCCCCATATTCCGCATTGCCTTCACGGCGAGAAACACTAAATTCGCACCACCTCCAGCAGCTTTGACCGGCAGGATAAATAAAACACGCCGGTTAGCGAAGTGTTCCTGGCCGCGAAGAATCAAATTATTGCGCTCAGGGAGATATCGGTTGTACCAGTAGATACCATCCGATACACGGTCCTGGCTATTAAATGTATTCCCTACGCTCGGAGATCCAGGCGTCTCTTCCTTGGGTAAGGGATTTAGACTAACATCGATTATTTTTACAACCTGAGCCCCTTTCGGTTTTGTCAGCCAAAAACGAGCCCTCAGAAGAATGATCTTTATTTCACCGGATAACTTCCGACTGATGCGCTTTATGGTCGAGATCAGCCCCTCCTGACGCAAGATGCTGATCCATTTTTGGGTGATATTCACGGAGTATCCCGCTTGTTGTACGCCGGAATGACCCGATCGGGGAGATGATTTGGGTTGATATGATTGTGTTGGAGCATGAGCGAAACCACCCTACCCCTTGAATAATACATTTAATATATTAAGGGCCGCGCGCTCTGGGAAATAGCTGCAAATATCGTGGATCGCGTTACGCTTTAGATGGCTACGCAGCTTTTCATCTTCGATTAGACGCTGTAGTGCGCCCCACACATTATCGAAAGCGGATGTGTCGACAACCAGGCTGTTCTGTTCGTGCACAGCGTAGCTGGAGACGCCCCCATACTGGGGGACGATCACTGCACACCCACACGCCATGGCTTCCATGGCGGTCAGACCCATCGCCTGGTGGGAGGAGTAATCGATGAAGATATCAGTCTGGCTGAGCAGATTGGCTACTTGCGCAGGGTTGAGCACCCCGTATAATTTCCACGGGAAGTCATGCGGCAGCTGCTGGAACCCAGAATTGTCGTGCGGGGTGCCAAAGAGGTTGATCTCAACCTCACCCCTATATTTTTGAGTGGCTTTGTGCAGCAGCTCCATCGTCTTTAGCGGCTCACGGTAGGGTGATTCAGGCCGGATCATTGCCGTTATTCTTAAAGGACCATTCGGCCATAACGGTGCATTACGCGGGCGGGGGCGGTAGAGATCGATATCCACGCTGGCTCCGACAACTTTAGTCTCACGCCCGGTGGATTGTTTAACCTGCTGCTGGGTCCATTCGGTTTTGGTGAATACGACCATATTGTCGATCGAGGTATATGAATCCAGTGCGCTTTTATAGCGCTGGCTGGCTTGTTCGTACATCAATGGCTCAAACCCCTGGACGTAATATCCCAAAACCGGGTGAGTCTCTCGGGATTGGAGCGGTTTAAGCCATTCGACAGTTGGATTGTAGGTGGCGATGACGGCATCATAATTCTGGGCGGCGAGCTCCAGATCCTCCGGCTTGCCAAAGATCGTGGAAAGGGTCAGATCTGGGTAGGATTCGATGAAGCTCTCCTTGTGAAACTCCTGGTGAAAGTAGGATACTTTTGCCCCCATCTCCTGCATGGCAATGCTTTCACTACGGATGACGTTGGCACCCCCACCAGGGCTGTAGATGATATGAAGCACAAAGAGTATCTTCTTACCGGAGAAGTGCCTGCCTTCGGTGGTGCACTGTTGCCGGTCAAAGGCTGCCTGGACTCGGGCGCGAATCCCCTCCAAAACCGGATCATGCTGGCAGAAGTGCACACCCTGCGAGATTATCCTATCGCCGTGTTTCTCACGCAGAATTTTTTGAGCCCGGTCAGATAGGGCATGACGCTGGTCACTCGAATAGCTTTTCGATTGGGCGTGGTAGATATAGGCGTCATCGGCAAGGGCCATCTTCCAGCCCAGCTTGCGGGCGCGCAGGACGAGGTCATCCTCTTCACCATATCCCTGTCCGAAATGTTCTTCGTCGAATAACCCGGCTTCATCCAGCAATTTGCGCCTGATCATAAGGCAGAACCCGTTCAACAACGGCATGTCCACGTACAACCTGGCGGACTTGGAAGCGATTAACTGTGCCATACCGGCAGCGGATAGACCTTGAGGTAATGGGTTGGTAGACCAATCACCGGTTGATTCTATTTTCGGTACCGACTGCCAAGAAGCGGTGTTCGAAAGTGGTCCGACCATCCCGATTTTTTGATCAGTCTGTATGCAGGCAGCCAGTCGGTCCAACCATTCGGGAGTCAGGATGGTGTCACTATTCAAAAGCACCACATATTCAGCCGATGAGGCTCGCATCCCCCGGTTGGCGGCGTAGGTGTAACCAGAAGCCTCTTCAGATCGCAAGAGCAAAGCGTGATGAGCCTCTGCAAATTGGCGTAAATAATTGGCTGTCACTGCATCGGAACCATCATCGACCAGGATCAGTTTGTACGGTTGAATGGTGTATTCAACCAGTGAATCCAGGCAGTGTTGGACGTCCTCCAAGGCGTTATGGACGCAGATGATGATATCGACACTAACTGTGTGAGCCTGGAGTTTTGGACGGTCTGTCACAGCTGCTATCTCACAGACTTGACCGGTATTGGGTTGTGCGGACTGCCTCAGCTTAAATTTGTACCAGAGCTGGCTGGTTTTTAATGCTATAGCTGAACGAGTCTTCTGGAAGACGAAGACTGGAAATCCAAGCATGCCCTCACGGCGCATCACACTGATGCCACGAAAAGCAGTACGCATGAGGGCTTCCCGCCGGCTGCCCAGGGGAATGATCCGCTCCCGGAAACGTTGCAGGCGCGTGATGAGCTTCCAGCTGGTGCTGGTCTTAATCGCATCCAATTCATCTTCGAGACGCTTCGGGGCTAACTTCCAATACTGCAGGTCCATCTCTTTCTCGGCGAGGGCATTCTTATATTCCACGCTCAGATCCTGCCGGAGGGCAGCTTCCTGCGATAATTGCCAGATTTTTCGTTCGTAGGCTGCGATCCGGTCTGCCTCCGTCAGCTGTGATTTCACAAAACGCATTGCCCATGGTGCGATGAAAGATGAGTCAAAATCGATATCATGGATAAATCCGAAGCGGGTAAATACAGCCCCCCAATACTCGGGTGGTTGGACAGTGACTTGCTCAGAACCATTGAAGGGCAGAGGAATACTAGAAAAGAGAATGTCATCACTATGCAAGCATAGATTTTCCACCCCACGAATTGCATCCTCAGGGGATAAATGCTCGACGACATCGATGCAGATGATCAAGTCATACCGCGCCAGGGGTAAAGGCTGAAGGATCGAGTCAACCTGGCAGAAAGGCTGACACTCAGGCAAACTATTTTGGATGGCAGCCTGTGAGCTGTCAATTCCCCACGCTTCCACCCCACGGTCACGAAGCGCTTTAACCAGGTAGCCTCTTCCGCAACCTGCATCCAGGAGCGAGGTGGGTTGCAGGTCAAGGATTATGCGATTGGCGAGGCTTTCAAACAACCCCGTTGAGGATTCTTCGGGTTGGTCTTGGTCCCCAACGCGTAGTGTGTGATACAAGCTATTGTAATTACTATAATGGTCAGTTGTCATGCTTGATTTATATAGAATTTAGATTGAGAAGACCCACACTTAATTCGAAGTCGATCAAAGCAGGCGCCACTCGCCCTTCAACGTCATTAGACCATACCGTTCGCGCACCTCATGACCACGGTTGTTGATGCGGAAAGTATAGTAGTGATCATGGTAATCCAGCATTCGATTTCCGTCCCGGTTGACCAGGGCAACAGATAATTGGTAGAGGCCTTCCATCAAAGGGATGGAGGGCACGGTGTAAGCTACTCCGCCTGCACCTGGCTGGATGGGAATATCCAAACCATCAAAAGTAGTGTTTGGGCCGGTAATATGAACACCATCCTGGCGGTGGACGGCAATGCCCACTTCTAGAGAATCGATGGGTTCATGGGCTACATATTCAATCTGCACCTGCACGCTTTCGCCGGTATGGAAAACTTGCTGATCATGATCCTGGTCATTTAATAACCTTACCTGCCTGATCTCGATAGGTTTGTACTCTTTCTGGGCAGGAAATTCATCCAGATGAGCCGCTGCGATCAGCTGTCGGTTTTCTTCTTCCGACACACGACCAAGGTATTGGTCGACGACCACTTTGGCATTATCCAAGCATAAAATCTGCCCACGGTGCAGCCAGGCGGCTCTCTGGCAAATGGATTCGATCATGCTCATGGAATGTGAGACCAGCAGAATGGTTGCTCCCTGGGCTTTGATCGATAGGATGCGCTCGTAACTTTTATGCTGGAAAGCTTCATCACCTATCGATAAAACCTCATCCACAATCAGGATATCAGGCTGCGTATCGGTTGCAACCGCAAAACCTAAACGGGCAGACATGCCTGAAGAATAGGTGCGTAATGGGGCGTCAATGAAATCTCCCAATTCAGAAAACTCAACGATACGTGGGAACTTCTCCAGCATTTCCTCATGGCTAAAGCCAAGCATGGTTCCGTTCAGGAAGATATTCTCGCGACCGGTCAACTCAGGATGAAAGCCAGCCCCGACTTCGAGCAACGGTGCAACCCGCCCTTTAACCACCACACGCCCACCGGTTGGGCGGATCACCTTTGCCACCAGCTTGAGCAGCGTGCTCTTCCCGGCGCCATTGTGACCGATCAAGCCGAATACTTCCCCACGGTGAACGCTCAGGCTTACTTTATTAAGCGCATTAAAACTGCGATGCTTGACCTTACCCTCCAGTAAGCGGATAAAGTATTCTTTGAATGTGCCGATCTGTTCCTGAGGCACGCGATATTTTACCGAGACGTCACTCAGCTCAATAATCGTTTGATCAGTTGGCAACGCGATTGCTTTTTCTGCCATAAATCTAGATCCGGTAGGAAAACTCATCCGATTTCTTGGTAAATACCAACCAACCGAGGGTCAGAAAGAATAGGGAGATTCCGAGCGGTATCAGGAGCTCACTCGGGGTGGGTAATCTCCCGAAATAGATGGGAATGCGAAAGAGCGTAACCATGTGATACATGGGATTGAGCATGGTGAGATAGAACCGGTACGCCTCAGGCAGGATCGTCACCGGATACATGACTGGGGTGAGGAACATCCATGCCATCAGCATAATTTGGTACATCTCTGCAATGTCAGGGAAGTACACCGCCAGCGTGGAGATCAATAGCCCAAGCCCCAAGGCGAATCCAGCCAGGATCAACACGGAGATTGGCGCAAATAAGATTGACCAGTGAACCTTCAGACCCGTCACCAGCATGACCCCGATGAGTGGAAACATGGACAGACCGATGTTTACCAGTCCCGTTCCCATGGCAGCCACCGCGAATGAGGTGCGGGGAATATAGATGCGATTTAGTAAACCACCGCCCCACACAAGGTTGACCATGGAGGCGGTTGTCGTCTGGCTGAAAAATGTCCAGGCAAGCAGACCGTTCAACACATAAGCCGGATAGGAGGGCAGATCACCGGCTTTAAAAAACTGGGAAAAGGCAATCGTCCAGACCAGCATCATGCCCAGGGGGTTCAGCATCGTCCAGGCAACGCCTAAGAACGACCGTTTATAACGCGTCAGGATATCCCTGCGTACCAGCTGCAAGATCAGGTAGCGGTAATTGAAAATCTCGCGTAGCTCTTCGAGCACGACAGAGCCTCGGCGAGTGCTATCATAAACCACAGAGAGACCAGTTTGAGACTTCATTGAGTTCGTGAGGATTCCTGATTATTATAGTACGGGTTCGGATTCGTCTTCGGATAAATAAGTGTAGAGGATCATTTTATAGCAATCTACTTGGTGGCGAGAAAACCACCCACCACCTTGGTCATCACCAGCTTGCTATCCTGTGCAAGGCGCCGCTCGGCAACCTTTTGGATCGCCTGCATGACCTGCTCGAACCCACCAGCATCTTCGAAAAGGTTATTCCATAACCGGCGGTCTTCTGATAATGAAGCGCGAGTGTAGGTAAGGAATGGGTCAACTGCTTCAAAGGTCAGCGGATTTTCGAAGACGTGGAGCTCAACCGAAGTGAACAAGGTTCGGATGTTGTTATAGATCAGACTGGAATAGCGTGAGCTGCCCGGCATGGGTGGGATAGGTTTATGGGTGGCTTCGAAGATAATGTCATAAAAGATTTTTTTGTTTTCTGGCATGGGACCGGTGGTGAATAAACGCCCGCCTGGCTTGATCACCCGGTGCATCTCGGAGATGGTGAAGGGAATGTCCTCGGAATAGTAGATCGCGAAGCAGGAAGTAGCCAAATCGAACGCGTTATCGCTTAATGCGAAGCGCTGGTTGAAATCGAGATCGATAATTTTGATCCGGTTACCAATCTTGGCATTTTCCTGGCGGGCTTTTTCGAGCAGTTCACGGTTTACATCCCCACCGGTAATATCTGCTTCGCCTTCCAATGCTTTATAGAAAAGGAAACACTGTTTACCGGCCCCGCATCCTACGTCCAGGATTTTTGAGCCTTTTTGAGGATTTAATATATGCAGCATCCACTCATCGATATCGCGACTCCCATATTTTTTATGGATATCGATGCGGGCAAGCAAGTCATTGGTCGTTTCTTGGTAATCGATTTTCATTAAGCAACCTCTTTATATTTTTTGAAAGGAATGAATATCACCGAGCAACAAGCCGCACAATGCCCATCCACCGGAGAGCAGAAGATGCAAGTTAAGATCGACCAGGTTATTAATGTGAAGCCGGTACATCGGTGAATAAATTCTCACTTGCATGAGTCGGGGCGAGGAGTGTAGATGACCACACCCACAGAATCCAGCTTTATGGCTGGTTGGTAATAGCACAATATCGGCTCGGAGACGCGCTTTACCCAAGCGTCATTTTCCTCGCCAAAACTGTGACTTCTTCCCTGATATTGGATGACCAATGGCTCGGAGACGATCATTCTATAACGTTGGCTGCTGATATCTTTATTGAAAGCATCCAAATAGGCGCGGTTATCAGACATCGCCATTTCCATCAGGAAGACCAGCTCATCTTCAGGCACCAGGGGCACATTTTGGACGTCATTGAAGGTAAGCAGGTGGCGCTGACTGATGAATAAAACCTCATCACCCTGCTGTGCAATCTGCTGAGTGGCTGTGCTAATCGTCTGCAGGGCAGCCTGGGCAGCGGCGAAATCGCGCCGGGGGATTTGATTGCCCGTGCTCAGGGTGAAATACATCGGGATGATGAGCGCCCCGGCGAGAAAAATATTTTCGCTGGTTCTGAGCAGGCTTCCGGATGCTGGAGACGGATAACCCTGGCCAGTTTCCGCCAATTGAGCCGGATGATCTGGCTCGAAGCGGTCGAAGTAGATATAGCTCCCGATCACCAGCAAAAGTGTGAGGTATGCATCCAGGTTATGCAGGTTGCTGCCGCCACCGATCTTAACACTGACGAGCACCCCGCCTGCAAAAAGCACGCCCAGGATGGCTGCTAACCCCACCAGGCGAATGGGATGTAATTCTCGCCAGCGGTGAATAAGGCGAAACAGTATGAGGCCAATGATGGGCAGAGAAACCAGGAAGGCGCTTAATAAAATACCCAGGGGATAAGTCGCGTTGGGGAACAGCCGGTACCACAGCAAGTCGGATGTGAAGCTGGAGCCGAACCAGGATTGCGGATTGCCTGACCAACGCTGGTAGGCCGATTGGCTAATAAAGCCGATCCCTGTCCCCGCCAGCACCCAGACAGCCGGAGGAATCAGGTACTTGAGAATTGGTCTCTCATCCACCCTGGCTTCCATCAGGTAAAGGGCGGCAGCAAGCAGCCCTGGCACCGGCAGCCAGTTTATCCGGCTAATACCAGCCCACAGGGAGGCGATCAAGACCAGGATGAGGTTACGCCAGAAGTGATGCCGGTTAAAACCCCATAATATTAAAATCACCATGAACTGCAGGTGGTAATAAACCGGGCCTTGAAAGAGGAAGATGAACCCCCACAAGATCATGCTAAGGGAGATCACTAACGGTTTATTGCGACCGGCCAGAGCAAGCCTGCGCACCAGCAGGAAGCTGGTCAGGGCAGAGGTGCCCACCCATAGAAGAACCTGCCAGAATCGATTGAACCAAAGTGAAGTACCAGGGATCAGGAAGGGGAACGCCTGCAGCAGGTAGCGGGTGGGGTGGAGCACAGAAGGCGGCACAGACAGCCCGTAGAGCTGTTTGGATAACCATAGGGAGGCGTAATAATAGCGGCTGCCCTCCGACCAGCCCAGGGAGAAGGGATAAGAGGATATATCCGGGATAAAAGTGGCCAGCTTATAGGCTGAGGCATAACCCAGGCTCGTAACCAGGAGGGCTGTGCCCCAACCATGTTCAGGCCATGTGCGTCGGAAGAAAAAAGCCCCGCCGAAAGCCAGAAGGCAGAAAATTCCCAACCGCAAAGGGACGCTCGCAGGCAGGTTGACCGCAGGTGACAATACCAGCATGGGGAGGATAATGAAGGAAATGAAGTAAATGATTCCGAATAATTTGCGCTTCATACCATTAATAATTATTTTCTACCCGCCACGATATCCGGGATGAACAGGGCGCCGGGCAGGCTGGCAACCATCTGCAAGATGCGCATCAGCAGGGCCAAGGTAAGCCCGGACGATGGGGAAATGCCGCCGATGGCAGAGTAGAAAAAGGTCATGGCTAATTCCTGCACGCCCATGCCATTGATAGAGATAGGCAGTAGGGTAATGAAATAGGTGGCACTCCATAAACCCATCACTGCCCAGAAGGATATCTGTTCGCCCATCCCAGCCAGAAGCACACTGACCGTGCCAAATGTACACAACATATGCACCCAGGTGAAGCCAAGCGAGCTTAAAAGTGAGCGCGGCTTGTTGAGCCAAACTTTCAGCGCCTGGATTAGTTCTTGTAAAAAACGCTGGATTTTATCGGCGATTGGTCGAAACCATGGGATTGCGACTGCACTCTTGACGGTTGAAGTCGTGAGGTATTGTGCGTATAAGGGGATGCCAAACGGGAGCGCCATCGCCATGCCCGTCATGCCCACCAGTCGGTCCACTACCAGTGACGCCAGACTGATCGCTGAGTCAAACCCCAAGCGCACCGCTCCGGCATACCTGATCACATCACCTCCGATGGTGGTTGGTAGGAAGTTGGAGGCGAACAGCATGGCGAAGGTCAGGCGGAGGGATTGAGGCGGGGTGATGCCCGTCCCGGCTGAGTGCATCAACACATGCCAGCGCCCGGAGACAGCAAACCGAGAAACCACCACCAGGGCGAGCGCCACAACAAAACGCCACCAGGCGATCTGTTCAACGGCGGTCGCGATCGCTTTCCAGCCTTGCTGGCTCAACAGGTAGATGAGCAGCCCGACGGCCAGCAGCGTACCGAGCCAACGCAGCCAAGAAGCACGACTCTTTTTTGCTACACCCGTTCCAGGTGGTGGCTCGGTCTGAAAGGTCGGGTTTTCGCTCAGGTGACCTCCCCCCCAAGGCGTTTCAAGTCAGCATCCACCATCATTTCAGCCAAGCCACTGAAGTCAACTTTGGGTGCCCAACCCAGCGACTGGCGCACCCTGGTCGGGTCTGCAACCAGCAGGTCAACCTCCGCCGGGCGGAAAAAACGCGGGTCTTGGACGATATAATCGTGATAATCCAGATCGAGGTAGGAGAAAACTTTTTCACAAAATTCTCGCACGGTATGGGTTTCTCCGGTCCCGACGACAAAATCCACCGGCTGATCATTTTGGATCATGCGCCACATCGCATCGACATAATCCCCGGCAAAGCCCCAATCACGGCGTGATTCTAGATTGCCAAGGTGCAGGTCATTCGCCAATCCCAGCTTGATACGCACTGCCCCATAAGTGATCTTGCGGGTGACAAATTCAGTGCCGCGGCGGGGGCTTTCATGGTTGAACAGGATACCTGAGACAGCAAATAGATTATACGATTCACGATAATTGACCGTGATCCAATGCCCGTAGACCTTGGCGACACCGTAGGGGCTGCGGGGGTAAAACGGAGTGGTTTCTCTCTGGGGGACTTCGTTTGCTTTGCCGAACATTTCACTCGATGAAGCCTGGTAATAGCGTGTCTTTGGACTGAGTAACCGGATGGCCTCCAGCATGCGGGTAACTCCAAGGGCGGTGACTTCACCGGTGAGCACAGGCTGGTTCCAGGAGGTGGGGACAAAGGATTGAGCGGCCAGATTATATACTTCATCAGGTTTATTTTGCTCAATCAGGTCCATCAAGGAGCTCTGGTCATGGAGGTCTCCCTGGATGATGTCGATCTGATCCTGGATGTGCTGGATGCGCTCAAAAGTCACCACGCTGGAACGACGCATCATTCCAATCACGCGATAGCCTTTCGACAATAAGAGCTCCGCCAGATAAGAGCCATCCTGACCGGTGACTCCGGTGATGATCGCTGTTGGCACGCTGATTCTCCTCAAACCTCAATATTCAATGACTGAATTATAAACTAGAATCCCCTGAAGAAGGCTTGGTCTTATGCAACCTGTCCCATATGAGCCCACCCAGCAGGATCATTCCACAGACCACCAGGGTGAGTAGAGACATCCACTTGATATCCAGGTGGATAATCCCTGGGTAATAGCGCCCGATATACCATTCGGTGAAGAAGCCAACGAAGACTAGCTCGACCACCAACCAGCGCCACAGCCAGGCGTCTTTCCGGGAGCGCGCCCATTCCCAGGCCCAGGCCGTCAATACCACCTGCCACAGCAGGAGGATGGCCCGGTAGCGCGGGTTATCCCATTGGTCCGCGCCTGCATTGAGCGCAGACACCATGATCCACGCCCAATTGACCAGACTGATCCAGATCAGCTGGTAGCGCCGATTTTCTTGGCGGCTGCGCAGCACTCCCAAGGTGCCGTAGATCAGGAACAATACCAGGGCATACCAGCCGGCTGCGCGTAGAAAACCAATCACGCGCATCATCACCTGGGCGGTCGGGTCACCCACAATCGCAGGTAGAACCGGCTGGGCGATGCCGTATACCAAAATGATCAACCAGCGCCAGCGCTCCCCGATGCCGTTGATTAGACTTTGGAATATCCCGGAGCTGCGCTCGAGGATGTAGCTTTGGAAAGCAAAGTTATTCTTGAACCAGGTTAGATATATACTCAATGGTCCAGTGCCTCGTAATGAGGGCAGGTTCACCAGTACCGAGCTTGCCACGAGCATGACAATCAGGAGGACGCTGAGGGACAGGACAATGATCAGAATAGTCTGGCGCTGCTTGAGCGATTGTAAAGTATCCGGGTCGAAGAACCAGACCCCCAAAAGGATGGCATAAGAAATAAAACTCACCAAAGGTTGGATGGGGACCATGATTAATCCGGAGAGGACGATCCACAGCCAGCCGGACTTTTTGCCGGATTGGATTTCGGTAAGTCCGAAAAAGGCGACCGCGATCATCGGTATCACGATCGCTTCCCGCATTTGGGTGCTGCCCAATAGCACGCTCTCAGGGTACAGAGCAAAGATCCAGGCGGCAAGCAGGGCGGTTTTTTCACCAAACCATCTGCCGGTCGCCTTCCACAGGCATAACACCCCCAGGGCAGACGCAACCGCGTTTAGAATGAGGATCAAGAAGGGGCGGTGGGCATCCGGGCTGAGGAAGCGATATATGAAGGCATTGATGGCCAGCATGCCTCCATATTGGTCACCTGAGAAGCGACCGGAGAATGCGGCGGTGAGCGACTCTCCGGTGTTGGCGAGCTCCCAGGCCTGGTTGTCGCGTATATACGAATCGGTGTAGAAATAGCCTGCGTGGTGTTCTGCGTTATCCTGGTAGCCAAATACAGGCAGCAGCAGGGTCAGGGCGACCCCGATTCCCAGGCGTAGGAAGAAAGCAACCAATGCAACCCTGGTGACGCCTCGAGTGGCGGTAACTGCCTTCCCCACCCCATAAATGCAGACAGCGGCCAGCCCCATCAGGATGGAATACGCTATCCACCCGTGTAGCTGATGCCCGCTTTTGTCGCCAAAGGTCAGCAGGGCTGCGAGGATGAGCACTGTGGCGCAGGTGACCCAGAATTCTTTGGTAAGCCTAATTGTCTTCATATCAGGATTCGCGCATTGGAATTGGTAACCTACGGCTGTGTTGGGATTGGGGTGCTGGCCTGTCGTGCGTCAGCAATTTGCAGGAAGAAGACCGCTACCCACAGGACTGCCAGCGACTGCAGGGGCACCAGGAAGCGCGGATTATCCCCGTGGTCGAGTAGAGTTTGCAGGATGGAGGCGATCCAGATATTGCCCAGCAGCATCCATAGGAAGGCGTACACCGGGGGGTGGGTTTGGCGGATGGGTAAGGGTGATGGTTTGCGTCGAATGGCAGAGATGCATTCGAGGATGGCGAAGGAGATCGAAGCAATGATGAACACGAGGTTGCATAGAAATATCAACCCTCTTTCGAATAGGACGATCAACCTGACCCCGTGTGCCAATCCAGGATAGCGCAGAGCATCGGTAGACCAATAGACCGGCACGCGCCAGAACATCCACCAGCCTGAAACCGCATTTTTTATATACAGAATCGGATGCTTGAGGATAAGATCGATTGAGATGCGCGTCAACACTCTGGAGAGAGCATAAAAACTATATCCCGAAACCTTGCTCATCTCGGGAATGGCGTCCCAGATGGCGTTGGTCTGGGTCCCGTATTGGGCAATGTGAGCATCTCGATATTTGATATACGTGTCGCGCAGCGAGGCATACTCGTCGGGCACATATTCAAAGAAAGACCCCGTATGCTGAACCAGGTGATAACCAGTCATGGTGGTTAATGACCATTCGTTAAAATTCTTGTGGATGAAGAAAAGCCAACCCCCCAGGAGTAGGAATACCGGAACCAGTAAAGCAATTCCAACACTTATGAGGGAAGACCGGCGAGCAGGATGATTTTCTATCATCGTGTCTGCCTTGCCCGCCTGCCAGGTAGGGATTGAGGTTAGTCTGGGTTCGATCCAGATGAATAGGAGCAAGTAGAATGGCAGATAGATGAGTAACGGGCGGACCAGGAGCGTTAATGAAGATGCCAGCCCCACCAAAAAAGCGAGCCAGGGTCTACGATATTTGGGATAGATAAGCCAGACGAGCATCCCAGCCATGGTCAAGACCATCAGGAAGGTGGTCAATGATTCTGTGAGCAGGTTGGATTCAAAAAAAAGCTGACCCAGGTTGAGCGTGTGAGCCAGGGCAAGCACACCTCCAAACCAGGGTTTATCCGTCAGCTTCCAGCCGATAAAAAATATCAGCAGGGTGGTGATAAATCCCAGCAGGAGCTGCACCAGCCAGACGTGCCGATCACTGCCTGCCAGAGCTAAAAAGACCGGATAGCCGGGTGTGCGAGTACCGTCGTAAGCGGTGAACCCCTGCAGTACTGTTTCTGCCAGGCGCCGGTAGCTGGGAGTATCACTGAAGGCTACAGGCTGGTAAAGCAGGATGATAAGCAGGCGTGATAAAAATGCGATTGCAGCAACGATGATCAGCCACGCAGCTGGTGACGAAGAGTACTTCCTAAGATTCATTAGTCAGGATTTGGCTCTGGGAAGGATATTCAGCCGGATATGGGAAGCCTTCCAGGGCTTTGTGCGCCCGTTCCAGCCAGGTGTATTTTTGGATATCCGACCAGGCCTGCTCGGCTAGTGCCTGGCGTTTCTGTTCATCCAGGATCAAGTCTCCCAAAGCCTGACACCAGGCTTCAATGTCCTCAGCTGGGCAGAGCAAGGCATTCGAAGGGTTTAAAACCTCGCGAATAACCGGCAGGTCGCTGGAGATGATCGCCCGTTTGCTGGCCATATATTCGAACATTTTCATCGGGCTGGCATACGCAGACGAGTTCCCACCGCTGCTGCCGGAGATCACCCTTTCGTAAGGCATCAGTAAGATATCGTTTGCAGCCTGATACAGTGGAAGCTGCTCGTTTTTAATAAATCCAGTGAGGGTGATGTTACCGATGTTACGGGCTGCCAGGCGCTTGCGCCACAGATCTATCTCTGTATCATTTCCGCCGACCCATAAAAAGTTGATGCGCGGGAAACAGCTGGCAAGCTCGGTGAGCAAGGTCATCCCACGTCCTGGGTATAGGTGCCCAGTGTACCCGACCGACAAAGCAGGAGGCAACCCGAGCAGGGAGCGTGCGTCAGAAGGTTGGGGCAGATCTTTATAGCGCTCTAAATCCACTCCATTGGGAGAAATCTGGATCAATTCGCGGTCTTCCAGATCAGTATTGAAATTTTCACGGAGCAGGCTGGCGAGAGCCTGGGTAATCGCCAGCAGACGTTTCTTACCTGGCAATTTCTGGAACAGGCGGAATAACGTCGGACCAAACCTGCCTTCGGGAGGTCCATGCAGCTCAATGATCACCGGCAGGTGAGCCAGGAGAGAAAAAACACCGGCTTGCAGAAACCACACGTAGGTGAGGTCAGCCTTCAAGCGCCGTGCCATCCGAACGGCATTAAACGCGAAATCATAGCGATGAAACCCAGGGGGGCTGGCTAACCATTCAATCGTAAACCGATTATTCAGGCCGTAAAACGAGTTTAAATCTGGTTCAATGAGTGCGTGTTTGTGTTTTGGCACGAACAGATGAACTTCATGCCCCAATTGGCTGATGGCCTGGCAGGCTTTCATCACCTGAATGCTGTTGGCGGTGATCGAAGGCACCCTGGAAGCGGAAATACAGGCAACTTTCATGGGTCTACCCAGAATAGGTTCATTGGATATCGTTTGAGGCTGGCTCAACCAGCAATTTGTCCACCGCTTCTTGGTCCCTGATCTCACGCCAGCCTCGCCAGGCGGTGATCCCCACAGTGGCGGCTAAATAACCCGAAAGTATCGCCGACATCATCAGGTAACCGTACTGAGGCACCAGCCAGAGGATGAGCAGGATCTCGACCACCCCCACGGATAAAGACACCAAAAGCGGGTAAGACGGTTTTCCGAAAGCGAGCAGTAATGGCCGGTTCCAATTGAAAATATTCGCCATGCCATACCCGACCAGCAGGATCAACACCACCGGGTAAACTGGCGAGGCGTCAGATCCAAAGACCAGGGGGATCAACCACCACCCGAAAATGGCAATCCCGGCTGCAACAGTGATGGTCCATACCCCGGCGATGGTGCTGACCTGCTTGAGCAGGCTGCGCGTGCGCTGCCACTGGCGCAGGGCAATCGTGCGCGTGATCTCGGCATAGGTCGGCCAGATAAATGGGTCGATGGGCAGGGTGATGAAATTGATGATGGATAACCCCAGCTTGAAGTAACCGACATAAGTTTGGGCAATAGATGCCGGGCTAAGATACGCCAGATATAAGTAGGCATTATCACGCGTGACCAGGTTAACCGTGCCGTTTAGGTTGGTGTTGACTGCGAAACCCCAGATTCCTCGCCAATCTGACACCTGTTTCAGAGAGGTGCGCCACCAACCATGACCGGCGGTCTGATTCATCTGCCTGAATGCCAGGATGGTGATGGCAAACCCGGCGAAAGCTTTCCCCACCAGGTATGCTGCCAGGACTTCAATGACGTTGCGTCTAAGCAGGAACGCCAGCAGGATGAGGGCTGAGGTGAGGATGCTCTGGAGGGTGTTGATCAATGCCAGGCGGTCAAAGCGCTTGTGGGTCTGCAGCACACCCGCGGAGGTCTCATAAACCAGATTGGCCAACAGCATCAACCCGTAGAATGGAAACAAGGCTGCCAGGGATGGTTCTTTAGCCAGCACACGCGCCGCCCATTCGGCCAGGAGAAGTAAAACCAGGTATGCCAGGGTGGAGGTGGCAGCTTCGACCAAACCGATACCTTTGACCAGGGCTGCCGCCTGTGAGGTGCCTGGGATAGGTTGGCTGGCGCTTGGGGTGGTCGAGGATGCATCCGGCTTGTCTCTCTGACCAGTTGCGAGCGCCTGACCCAGGTACT
>JBGPBQ010000057.1:0-16693 GCA_041481345.1 Anaerolineae bacterium | reverse complement strand
TATCCAATCCATCCCGTAGATGATTACCGGGAAAAAGATTAATCCAGCCCAGAATGTGAGCGGTATGGCGACATTTCCGAATAAGTTAGCTAGGGGTTTAATATAAATCAAACCCAATAGTATTGCCACATCAATAATAATCCCGCGAATCAGGGTGGGATTGCTCAGCCAGCCCAGGTAACGCCCGCGGTTGCGCTCAGTGCGGCAGGCGAAGGCGTTGCCAACCTGAGCCATGACCACGCCTGCATAGTAGACCGTAATTGCCAGGCTGTTCTGGTCAGCATGGGGCATGGTTGAGAAAATCTGGTTGTGCAACGAATGAAAGAATGGTAGATCCAGCCAGTTGTTCACGAAGTAAAAAGCAGCAAAGCACAATAGAGCCTCGAGCAGCCCTAGCCATAAAAATGACCGCCGGAGCAGCCGACCATCCACCAGGGGTTGTGATTTGCGCCTTGGTGGGCGCTGCATCACATCCCGCTCCGGGTTCTCGCTCCCCAGCGCCAGGGCTGGAAAAAGGTCTGTACCAAGGTCAATTGCCAGGATCTGCTTGACCCCCAGTGCAAGTGGCATCACAGCTGGTGTCAGCAGGGCAGTCATGATGAACGGCAATATTTCGGGCACGTTACTTGAAAAGATATAGGTGGTGAATTTCCGCAGGTTATCGTAAACTGTCCGACCCTCTTCGATGGCGCGGGCGATAGTGGAAAAGTTATCATTGGTGAGGATCACATCCGCCGCTTCTTTGGCGACATCGGTGCCCACCAGCCCCATCGCCACGCCTACATCGGCTTTACGCAGTGCCGGCGCGTCGTTAACCCCATCACCGGTCACAGCGACCACATCCCCGCGTGATTGAAAAGCTGCCACCAGGCGCAATTTGTGTTCCGGCGCCATGCGGGCAAAAATCACCTCTTTTTCCAGCATCCCCTGGACCTCGATATCGTTAAGCAGCTCCAGTTCTGCCCCCGTCAAGATCAAAGGGTTCGGAGTAGTCAGCATGCCAATGCGCCGGGCAAGTGACTCAGCGGTCAGTCCGTAGTCACCCGTGATCATCACCATGCGCACACCAGCTTTGCGACATGTGCTGACTGCCTCGGTTACCTCCGGGCGCGGCGGGTCCATCATGGCGGTCAAACCCAGGAAGACCAGGTTCACCTCGACCCTCTCAGCGGAATAACTTCCCACTCGTGGAGGAAGCTCGTGATATGCCAGTGCCAGCACTCGCAGCGCGTTGCGGGCATAATCGTCATTGGCAGAAAGGATGCGGGCGCGCCAGTTATCGTCCAACGGGATCACTTCACCGTGCATACGGATAAAAGTGCACAGCTGCAGTACCTCGCGTGGGGCGCCCTTGACGAAAGCAATCTGCTGCCCAGGAGAAATATCAGGGAATGCTTCTTTCGGTCGGGTCACCTGATGGATAGTGCTCATCCGCTTGCGCCGGGCATCGAATGGGATTTCATGGATACGTGGCAAGGTTCGATTAACCGTATCTTCCGCCATGCCGCTTTTTAATGCCAGCACGCGCAATGCGGCCTCTGTTTGGTCTCCAAGCACTGTCCATTGGGGATGGTCCGGTGCCGGTGGGTTCAGCCGGGAGTTGTTGCACAGAATAGCCGCGGTGAGTAGGGCCTGTAAATCTTTCTCAGCCGCTTCACTGCCCGGGTTGGGAACAAACTCACCTTTCGGCTCATAACCCGTGCCGGTGACGACAAGCGGTTTGCCACTCACCCACACCTGCCTCACCGTCATCTGGTTCTGGGTCAGGGTACCGCTTTTATCGGTGCAGATGACCGAGACATGATCCAGGGTTTCAAGGATAGACAGCTTCTTAACCAGCACTCCCTTCTGTGCCAGCCGCTGTACTGCCGCCGCCAATGACAGGGTAACCGTCGCCGGGAGACCTTCCGGGATTGCCGCCACGATGATCCCCAAAGCCAGAATGAAGGCTTCGTTGATCCCCATCTTGACGTCTGTAATTCCTACCGTAAACACAATAGCCCCCAAACCCAGCGCAATCAATGATATTGTGCGCGTCAGGCGCGACATCTCTTGCTGCAGACGGCTGGGTTCTTCGCGCACAGCCTGCGTGAGCCGCACGATCCGCCCGAATTGGGTGAGCATACCGGTGGCGTAGACCACCGCCCTGCCCGTCCCTGAGACGACCGATGTGCCGGCAAAAACCAGGTTCGGTCGTTCTACCTCGCTGATCCCATCCCGCAGGGAGGCATCGGAAGTTTTCCGCGCTGGCACGGCTTCACCGGTGAGCACAGCGTTGTTGGCTCGCAGTCCATATTCCTGGATGACGCGTGCATCAGCTGGAATATTATCCCCCTCTGCCAGCACGAGAATATCGCCTGGCACCAGCTCACTGGTGGCCACTCTGACCTCCGCACCATCGCGGAGCACCCGGGCATAACTTGGCAGAAGGTGTTGCAGGACAGTCGTCGCTTGTTCAGCCCGGTATTCTCGCCAGTAGGAGAAGGCCGCGTTCACCAGCACCACGATCCAGATGATGACCCCCAAGGTTGGGTTGCCCAGCCATAAGGCAATCCCTCCTGCCAACCACAAGAGCAGCGCCATTGGGTGGGCGAGAAATCCCACCAGTTTCCGCCAGGCAGGTTCACGCGGTGGCTCGGAAAGCTGGTTGCTGCCATACAGCGACCGGCGCGCTTCCACCTCGCTGGTCGTCAGACCATTGGGTGATGTTTCCAGGGAGGTGAATACTTCGGAAACCGGTAGGGTATAGATCGGGTCAGATATCATAAAAAATCGCTATGCGTTTTGAGCGCATAGCGATTGTATCATACCGACTAGAATTGCTTATTTGCCAGCTTTATTGGACCTCAGGGCAGATCTGTCTCTTTAGCAGGGGCTGTTTGCTTGGGTTTACCTCCCAATCGGGGCTGTTCAGGTGGATCCAAGTACTGCGCCAGGAAAGAAGGCGCCTCCGGATGGTCGGTATGCAGGGCATGATCGTAATCCCCAGCGACCGCCGGCGGATCATAGCGCACAGGTCGGTTTATCCCAAAAAGCTGCCAGAAACGCGCAATCCCTACCAGCAGACTATAACGATATTCCTGCATCTTAAGAGATTGCCATTCAACGATGGAAGCCATTGCTCCCTGTATGCGTGCTTTTTCGCGCACGATGCGGTGGATTTGTTTCGGGTTCCGGAATCCAAGTGGTGAAATAATGATCAGATGCGCTGAAAGGAACAGAACAGCAAAGGAAATTAACCTCACCCAGCCTCCTTCTTGCCACTTGCCAACAATCTGGAACACCCACACAGAAGCTGACAGGATGGCAACAAAGAGTGCGGCTCGCGAACCCCAACGACGGGTCTGTCCGGTTGAGTTTTGCAGTATATGCTGCCGGATGGCCAGGCCCATGACCGTGATAGGCATGAACACCCCCACACCATAGAAGGGAGCGGCAACACTCAAATTACCCTTGACCAATAACATGATGATAATGGCCAATCCAAAGGTAATGGTCACTGAGCGGGTAAATGTCCCGCGTTTATCGCGGTAGATGATCGCTTCTGGAATTTCACCAATGGCTACATCGCGCCACTCGGTTGCTTGTGCATCCTGAAAAGCAGTCATCGAAGCAATAGCCAACAGAATGACAGCCAGACCTTGATAGACCCAGTAGAGCAATGCGCCTCCTGGGATTTGTCCAAATCCAATCCAGGCCAGATTGCCTACCAGCGTACGACCATAAGTGCCATCAAAAACGTTAAAATGGATGGCAAACACAGTAAGAATCATCGTTGTTACACCACCATAGAATAGAAAAGCAGTTTGCACGAAGCGACCGATACCTGTCTTCCCACTATAAAAGTTCCAGATTTTATTCAATCTGGGTAGTTGCTTCTTTCCCCACTTAACCAAGGATACATCTTCATTAATTACAAACTGAATCCCATTTGACATGGCTTCCAACCCGGTCAACGCCACCATCCCTTTCATGGAACCAGTCAAGAGATGATAGAGGGCTTGAGTCACTGTGGCTGGTTTGGTTTGAGCAAGTGCTGGCGCAGCTGGCACACCATTGTGAACTGCTGCGATCAGCCCGCCCCAATTTACCATGGTAAGCATGAAGAAAGCTGCCAACAATCCAAAGCTTATGAAAGCTGATTCGCCTCGACCCCTGATGGTGAGAAACCAGGTGACCGCTGCCAGGACTGCGGCAATACCAAAGTGCCAAAACCACGGTGAATAATAGGCATTCGTGATTGAAAGTAACTGTTCGGATCCTGAGAGGGCTGAAACCACAATGGTCAATACATAATCTTCGATCAGAGTAACCGCCACCATCAGACTGAGGGTTGGCTTTAGATAGCGCATGGAAGCGGTGTAGGAACCGCCTCCCTCGTTGAACGGACCTAGCGAATACATATACAATAAGCCAAAACAGATATTCGCAAAAGCAATCACACCGGCCCAAATGTAGCCCCATTTCTGTAAACCATACGGCCAGAGGGCGCTCATCAGCTCACCTGTGCCATAAAAATATGAGGTGAAGAAATCTGCGCCGAAGAGTGCTAAGGCCGCCAACAAGGCAATTTGGCCGGCACCATGGATCTGTGCTTGCTCCTTCTTTTCGCGAGGAGCAATGCGATAAGCGATAAAAACTACGATAATTAAAATACCAATTGAAAACAACATGTGTTTACCTCAAAAATGCCTGTCCCAGCATATTGAGCTCTAATAGGAGATTCTTTCGTGTGGAACGGCTGAGTCGTGTGTCCTGGGCGACTTTTGCAGCCTGTTGCCGCACAATCAGAACCACAAATGCCGGTATGAACATGATCCGCCCGGCAGGCACCACCTCGAAACAATAGTTCTCCATCGTGAGCGTCTGGTCATTGAAGTATGGCAGGCTCAGCCACAACCCTCGGTCCAGATCATGTGAAACTGCCCGACGTTTTATAGTCTGAATAATTTCCTGTACCTCATAGCGCGCCAGTGCTCGCCCCTGGTTCACCAGCTGTCCCAATATCCCACAGCGCTTAAGCTGATATTCCTTATCAGCAACCATGTATGGTGCAAGTCCGACTGCGGCATGCAATATCGACATGTATCGCTGCATTGAGGCAATCTGAGCTTCAGCCTCGTTTACACCGCCGACTAATAATTTCCCTCCATCATCAAATGCCACCCATTGGGGCAAATAGAATCGACGCGCTGCCTCTACGTACGGCACTGATAACTCCCCTCGTCCAGACTCAGCCGTAGCTCCATTGAAGATTTCGTACTTCGAATCCGTTATCGCGGATCTTACAATGGGCATCCGCTGAACGGGAATACTGGGTATCTCTTCTCCATCCAATGCTGTATACTCCACCGCCTTACCCGAAGGCAGCATGTTGTGCACCATATGAATGACCACTGCATAAAGTAAAAGGCTGGCGCTGACGGCTACTGCCAGGTTGGTGGAATGCTCTAGCTCCGATAACTTCCGCTGGAAAACAATACGGAGTTCCTTTCGGGATAGTCTGGAAGTAATATCACCACAGGTGTACTGGCGAAATTCACCCGGCACTTCTTCCAACTTGAGCTCACCCACCTCATTTGTACAATTCACCCGGTCTGGCAGAGTAAAACCCAGCTGTGTCATGCTGTGCAACATCGCCTCAGTTATGAGAGCTGCCTGCGTCGCCAGAAACCGTTGCACCAATGGAGGCTGTAAGCGATAAAGCTGCTGATAGCCAAGATATTCTTGCCGTAGGTGACTCACACTACTACCCGCAAGAACCAGGGAGATATCGGTGGTTACTAAGGTTTGTTCATCCATAATATTTTCAAGGCATTTTTTGCCAAATCCTCGAGATTTTCAATAAGCATTTTACAGAGTCAAAATAAAAAGGAGACAAAGTTTTTGGGCAGAGCCATTAAAAAAGAATAAAGACCTCCCAGCATTGGAAGGTCTTTAATTCGTTATGACTAAAATTTATTTAGGGTTTTTTTGAAGGATCTTCCCCCGGGGCTGTGTCTTTTGGTTTCCCCCCCAATTTCGGTTCTTCCTCTTTTTCCAGGTATTGTGCTAAGAATGAAGGCGCTTCTGGATGATCACTATGCAGGGCATGGTCATAATCCCCTGCTGCCGCGGGTGGCTCGTAACGTAATGGACGGTGTATACCGAATAATTCGAAGAATCGGGTGATGGCCACTAAGACAGCATAACGATATTCCTGCATCTTCAAGGATTGCCATTCGACAATGGAAGCCATTGAGCCCCGTACGCGCGCTTTCTCGCGCACAATGCGATGGATTTGCGTGGGCGTGCGAACGCCTATCGGAGAAATGAGCAATGCATTGGCACCCAGGATCAATATGCTAAAAGAGATTAATACCACCCAACCGCCCTCCTGCCACTTAGCGACAATTTGACCGATGAATACAAACCCAGACAAAACACCTGCAAATCCAGCTCCAAGGCTGCCCCAAAAACGGGTACGCCCGGTATAGTGTTGGAGGATATGCTTGCGAATGGCGAAGCCCATCATCATGATGGGCATGAACACACCCACTCCGTAATAAGGAATGGCGGCAGAGGAACTACCCTTGACGATGAACATGATTATTATCGTTAAGACATAGCTGATCGTCACAGAACGGGTAAAGGTACCCTTCGGATCACGATAAACGATGATCTCGGGTATTTCACCAATGGCAACATCGCGCCACTCCGTAGCCTGTAAATCCTGGAAAGCGGTCATCGAAGCCGCGGTCAACAGCAGCACCGCCAGGATTTGGTATGCCCAAAAGAGAATAATCCCGCCAGAGAATTGTGAAAAACCAATAAAAGCCAGATTGCCGACTAATGTACGACCCAGGGTCCCATCAAAAACATCGAAACGAATGGAAAATGCAGCCAACAGGAGCGTGGTAAGTCCACCATAGAATAGGAACGAGGTTTGGACTATCCGACCGATACCCGATTTTCCGCTATAAAAACCCCACAGCCCTTTAAACCGCGGCAGGTGCTTCTTGCCCCAGGCGATAATCCCAGCATCCTCGTTTTTGACGAACTGGATGCCATTGGACATAGCTTCCAGGCCAGAGAGCGCTACCAAACCCTTCATCGAGGCAATGAGCAAGTGATTAAGCGCCTGACCAAGGGTTACTGGTATCGGGGATTCGGTGATTGGGACAGCCGGGACACCGGAGAAATGTGCTATGAATAATCCAATGGACATGCCAATCGTTAGGAGAATAAAGACCGCCAGCAAAGTGAATACAACTCTTCCAGATTCACCCCGTCCACGTATAGTTATGAACCAATTGACGGTTACCAGGACAGCGCCTATCGCAAAATGCCAAATCCAGGGGATGCCGGTTGCGTTGCGTAGGGAAAGCGCCTGTTCAACCCCCGATAAGGTGGACACGACGATGGTAAAAATGTAATCCTGGAGCAAGACAACAGCAACGATAAGGCTGATCCCGGCTGACAGGTAACGCATAGACGCAGTATAGGATCCGCCACCCTCATTGAAGACACCCAGCGAATACATATATAAAAATCCAAAAACTGCATTGGCCAAGGCAATCACAGCCACTGCAATATAGCCCCATTTCTGCAACCCATAGGGATGCAGGGCAGTCATCATCTCACCAGTGGCATAGAAGAAAGAAGTAAAATAATCCACCCCAAACAATGCAATCGCTGCCAGCAAACCAATCTGCCCTGCCCCATGCACATGCGCATCCTCAGCCCGCTCACGGGGCGCCGCACGGTATGCAAGGAAAACGATAACGATCAACAGACCAATCGAAAATAACATATCTATAACCAATCCATATTAATTATTATGATTCAGTGAAAGCTTGTTCAAGAGAACGCAGCTCTGCCAACAGGTGCTTCCGCGTCGACAGACTCATGCGCGTATCCTGGGCAATTTTCGCCTCTTGCTCACGCGACGCACGCACCACGAAAGCTGGCACGAACATGATCCGCCCAGCCGGGATCACCTCGAAACTATAGTTTTCCATCAGCAGGGTTTGATCGTTGAAGTACGGTAGACTCAAGCTTAACCCCCGGTTCAAATCATGCGCTGAAGCCCGCCTCTGGATCGTGCGGATGATCTCCTCCACTTCGTAGAGCGCCAGGGCTCTCCCCTGGTTCACCAGCTGTCCGAGGATTCCGTAGCGTTTGCGCTGATATTCCTCATCTGCCACCATGTAAGGTGCCAGCCCCACGGAAGCATGCAGTACTGACAGGTAACGCTGCATGGAGGCAATATCCGCTTCCGCCTCATTCACGCTTCCAACCACTAAATGTCCTTTATTATCAAATGCAACCCATTGCGGTAGGTAGAACCGCCGGGCTGCTTCCACGTATGGCACCAGCAGCTCCCCCCTGCCCATTTCACCCCGTCCTTCCTCCGCAGCAATCGCATCCGTTGCTGCAGTGATGGCTGACTCTGGCTCCAGGTCACTCTGCACCGGGATGGTGGGGATTTCTTCCCCTTCCGCTGCGGTGTATTGCACCGTCCTGCCTGCTGGTAGCATATTGTGCACCATGTGCTCAGCAATTGCATGCCGCAGAAGACCTGCACTCGCCGAGACGGAACGGTTGGAAGATTGTTCCAGCTCCCCCAGACGCAGTCGCAGCCCGGTTCGCAGGTCAGTACGCGTCAGGCGGTCCATTAAGCCGCCAGTCATCTGCTCGCGCGACTCGCTCGGCACAGCTGCAGGTTTGGAATCGGCCTCCTTTTGCAGTACCACCCTATCCGGCAGGGTGAACCGCACCTGTGGTAAATCCTGGATAATCGCCTCTGTTACAGAAGCTGCCTGCGTCTCCAAGAAGCGCTGCACCAGGGGTGGCTGCATCTGGAACAGATCCTGGTAGCCCATATATTCTTTCCGTAATTGGCTGACAGCACTGTCCTCTAACCCAGGGTAAAGGGCCGGTGATTTTTTTGATTGAGTTTTATTTGCCATGTCCACTCCCAAATCTGATAATTGTACTCTACTCTATATTTTTAGCAAATCATCAAATCTCAGATACGTTACTCCTCCACTATGAACCTGTATCCGATACCAGGCTCATTGCGGATGATATTTGGATGTTCTGGGTCCACTTCCAATTTCTTCCTCAGCTGCCGGATGTAAACCCGCAGGTATTCCACCCGGTCTGCATCTGCCGGTTCCCACACATGCGATAGGATCGATTGGTTCGTGAGCACTCTTCCCGCATTGGCTGCCAAGTAAGCCAGCAGCTTAAACTCCGTGGCAGTCAGCTTGACCTCCTCGCCATCGCGCGTAACAGTGTGCATTGCCAGGTCGATCACCACCGCTCCAGCATCGATGATCTGACTTTTCTGGCTGCCAAGCGACTGAGCTGAATGGCGCAGCGCCACGCGGATGCGCGCTAAAAGCTCCTCAATGCCAAAAGGCTTGGTCAGGTAATCATCCGCACCCTTATCCAGGGCAATGACTTTATCCCTCTCGCTTTCACGGACTGAAAGGATGATGATCGGTACCTGGGTCCATTCACGCAAGCGGGCACACACCTCGACGCCATCCATATCTGGCAAGCTGAGATCCAGGATAACCAAATCAGGTGGCTGGGCGGCCGCCAGTGCTAACCCCTCTTCCCCCCGGCTGGCAACGCTCACTTTGAACTGTTTGGCGGTCAGGATGGTGCGCAGAGCCCGCAGGATCTGCGCTTCGTCATCGATCACCAGGATGTGCGGTTGAGTGGTCATTTGTCTACTACCTCCTGTCTGCTCCCCCTGGGAAAACCCTCCCAAGAAAGCGGCAGCGTAAAATTAAAGGCGAATCCAGTGTGCAGGTTTTCCGCCCAAATACGACCACCATGGGCCTCAATTATCCCCTTACAGATGCTTAATCCCAGCCCTGCCCCGGTAACGCGATCTGCCGCGGTCACCCGATAAAACTTGTCAAAAATTCGCTCCAGGTTTTCGGGTGCCACATGCGGACCCTGGTTGCTCAACACCACCTGAAGCACATTCTCGTTAGCAGAAAACGCATGAATGGAAATCGCAGTTCCTTCAGGAGAATACTTGGTGCTGTTGCTGATCAAGTTGATAAACACCTGTTCAATTTGGAAATAATCCACCGGGACGAGTGGCAGGTCGGGTGATACATCCACTTCTATGTTGTGCCTCTCGGTTTCTTGGTGCATCCGCTCAAGGGCGCTGGAAACGATATCTGCTAATGAATTCCAGCTTCGTTCAGGCTTTAATGCACCGGCTTCAATGCGCGACATATTGAGCAGATTACCCACCAGCTGGTTCAGGTGATCGGTCTCCTCTTCCACAGCGGCCAATAAATCCACCCGTGCGTCTGTGTCCCACTCCACCGTCTCGCTGCGTAAGCTGGTGACGGCAGCTTTGATGGTCGCCAGGGGTGTCCGTAGCTCATGCGAGACCGAGGATAACAGGGATGATTTAAATCGATCGCTATCCTCCAGCAGACGGGCGTGTGAAGCCGCCTGTGACAGGCGCACCCTCTCCAGTGCCAGCACTCCCTGGCTGGCAAATGTGTTCAGCAGGCGTTCCTCTGCCTGGGTGAGCCTGGATTCCTCCAGCCAGACCTTTATCTCGCCCAGAAACCCACGCCTCGACTGCAATGGGGCGATTGTGGTCAGTGGACTATCCATCGCCATACTCGGTTGAGAGCGATCCTCCAGCCTGACGTGCCGCGCAGGCGACCCTCCTTGTGCTTCCACCAAGACTTCCACCCGCCCGGCATGCAAGGTGAGGAGTGTTTGTTCTGCCAGAGCAGATATGATTTCTTGCTCATCCTGCAGACCCGCCAGGTGCATGATCAGCTCATACAGATGGGTGGCTTCGTACTCACGCGCAGTGGTCTCTGCGAGGCTCTTGCTCACCCTCCCTACCAGCTGACCAATAGTGATCGAAACGCCCAGGAAGACGATCAAGACCAAGAAATCTTGGGTGCGGTGCACCAGCAAGGTGTAATATGGCGGCACGAAAAAATAATTCAAGGCTAAAAAAGAAGCTATTGCGACCAGAGCACCCGGACCCAACCCCCATAATAACGAGGTTAACACAACCGGTAGCAGGTAGAGCAGCGATAGTACCGTGTGGTCCTGTCCCCCTGCGCTGCGAAAGGGGAGAAAGATCAAGGTGAAAATTCCGGTCACCAGGATGGCGAGCAGGTATTCCAACCCAGGGTATGCCCTGAGCCTACGGAGAAGATCTAAACGCATCATTAATATAATTATAACTTCAGGGAGGGATTCCTACTCCCAAATTATCTCTGAAGAGTGGATCGCCTGACCTCCGCAATCGTCTAACTATCCCCGATGACGGTTGGATTGCACATGATAAGGGTATAATTTCCTCTATGTCTGACTTCCACTTCTACCACCTCATCGAAGTTCGCTACGGTGATCTTGACCCGCAGGGGCATGTCAATAACGCTAAAACTCTGACTTATATGGAGCAGGGGCGCGTTTTTTACTTCAAACAACTTAAATTATGGGAAGGTGGTTCGTTTCTAAATTTTGGCATCATCCTGGCGGATGTTCAAATCACCTTTCGAAAAGTGATCCAATTTGGTGATCCCGTGAGGGTCGGTGTGCGCATCTCACGCCTGGGCAATAAGAGCATGACCTCCGAGTATCGCATCGAAGACGCACGCGATTCAAGCGAGTTTGCCACTGGGACGAGTGTGCTGGTGGCATATGATTACCAAAATAAGCGTTCCATACCCATCCCCGAGGAGTGGCGCAAAGCAATCCTGCAGTACGAGGGCACGCTGGACCAGAAATAGACGGCTCAACTAGGGATTTTGTGATCCAGGTTTATTGAGGGGTAACACATCCACCTTTTCGGGGGCAGCTTTATTCATGGAGTATACGCATGTCACTTCCAACGGTTGATACTGAATTCTTGTTGTACTTTCTCTCAGGTTTGTTAAACACACCCAGCCCGACGGGTCTGGCAGAGCCGGCGATTGCTTTCACGGAGCAGGCGCTCCTGGCATTTCCCGAATTAACCCTCAATCGCACACGCAAGGGTGCCCTGGTTGGCACCTGGCACGGTGAAAGTTCTGCTACACCTCGTGCCCTCACCGCCCACGCCGATACATTGGGAGCCATGGTTAAGCAGATCAAGTCGAACGGACGCCTGCTGATGAGCAAGATTGGCGGTTTTGCCTGGAATACGGTCGAAGGGGAGGGTTGTAAGGTCTTCGCCAGCCAGGGTGACGCGCTGCGCGGCTCCATCCTGTTTGAAATGGCTTCAGGACACGTCTTTAGCAGTAAGGTAAATGAGACTAAACGCGATGATGACAACATGGAAGTACGCTTGGATGCCCGTACCACTTCCCAAGAAGAAACCGAGGCACTTGGAGTTCGGGTGGGTGATTTCATCGCTTTTGACCCCCGCCTGGAGATTATCAACGGATTTGTGCGCTCGCGTCACCTGGACGATAAAGCCTGTGTAGCCTGCCTGGTGGCAGCTGTCAAAACGCTCCATGATGCCGGACTGAAACCTGCCCAGACAGCGTACTTGCATATCAGCAATTATGAAGAAGTGGGTCATGGCGCGGCGGCCGGCATTCCCCCTGACGCCACCGAGCTCCTGAGCGTAGATATGGCTGCTGTAGGCGAAGGACAGACCTCCGACGAATTCCACGCTACTTTATGTGTCAAAGATTCCGGTGGACCCTACCATCATGGACTGAGCCAGAAACTACGCCAGCTTGCAGAGGAGCACGCCATCCCCTACAAGGTAGATATCTACCCCTACTACGGCTCCGATGGTGAGGCTTTTTGGCGGGCAGGCGGTGATGTAGCGGTCGCCCTGATCGGTCCAGGCGTGGATGCTTCCCATAATTATGAGCGCACCCACCTCGATGCATTGGTCGCCACCACCCAGTGGGTGTGCGCATATTTGTTGAGCTAAGATCCGTTTACAGAGTTTCCTATGTCCCCACCTCCCTTCCTTTTCGACGCCACCCTGCCACTTGTTTCCCTTTCTGCCATCCCTGGCATCGCCAAGGCCGCGGAAAGCATGGGCTTCGCCGCCCTGTGGACCACCGAAACGATGCACGACCCCTTCCTACCCGCTGCGCTGATCGCTGAACATACCCACTCATTGGGCTTCGGAACTGCTGTCGCCATCGCCTTCGCTCGCAGCCCGGCGAATCTGGCGTATACCGCCTGGGATCTGGCTGAGGCCTCAGGCGGACGCTTCATCCTGGGGCTGGGGACGCAGGTGAAAGCCCACATCGAGCGGCGATACGGCATTCCCTGGCCTGAATCGGTGGTGGGAAAATTGCGTGACCAGATCGGAGCGGTACGTGCATTCTGGCACACCTGGCAGACCAATGAGCCGTTGAATTACCGCAGCGAACACTACAAGCTTAATCTGATGTCACCCTTCTTCAACCCCGGCCCAATCAAATATCCAGATATCCCCATCTACATCGCCGGAGTTAACACCGGGCTTGCCCGACTGGCAGGTGAGCTGGCTCAGGGTTTCCATGCTCATCCCTTCCATACCCCGCGCTACTTGAAGGAAGTGATCCTGCCTGCCATTGAACAGGGAGCTGCCAGAGCCGGCCGATCAAGAGCAGATATAAAAGTATCCACCTCCGCTTTCGTAGTGACCACTCCAGAAGAAGAGGCTTTTGTGCGGGCACAAATTGCTTTCTATGCCTCCACGCCCTCCTATCGACCGGTGATGCAGCTCCATGGGTGGAATGAAATTGCCAGCCAGCTTTCCGCGCTTGCTGCCCGTGGTCAATGGGCTGACATGGCAGGGTTGATCAGCGATGAAATCCTGAGGGAGTGTGCGGTGATTGCTCCTCCCAGCGGTTTACCAGCCGCACTCACCGAACGCTACCAGGGTGTGGTGGATCGCCTTGGGTTGTACCTGCCCTACAAGCCTGGTGAGCGCGATGATTTTTGGAAAATCCTCTTGCAAGGCTTATAATCTTTATTTATGGAAGACGAAGCCTATTATGCCAATCTGCGCATTCGCATGGTTAACGAGCAAATCATCTCGCGCGGCATCCGCGATCGGCGCTTATTGGATGCGCTGAGGGAGCTGCCGCGTCATTGGTTTGTCCCTGAAGAGTATGCTAATATCGCTTACTCCGACAGCCCGCTGCCCATCGGCCGCGGTCAAACCATCTCTCAACCCTATATCGTCGCATTGATGACCGAGCTCCTGTTGCTGCAAGGGGATGAAAATGTGCTGGAAGTAGGGACGGGTTCAGGTTACCAGGCCGCCCTGCTCGCTGCACTGGCACGCCAGGTGCATACCATCGAACGGCATTCAACATTGGCTGAAAAGGCGGAGAAGGTTTTGTTGAGGTTAGGCTTGACCAATGTGTCTGTCCATGTGGGTGATGGCAGCCTGGGCTTGCCCGAATTTGCTCCTTTCCAGGCAATTATGATCACCGCAGCTGCCCCACGCGTACCACAGCCGCTATGCGACCAGCTGGATGAGAGCGGCCGCCTGGTGCTGCCTGAAGGTGGCGTCGGTGGGCAGATGTTGGACCGCTGGTCCAAGCAGGATGGCGAATTCGTGCAGGAGCATATTACTCCGGTTGCATTTGTGCCTTTGCGCGGTCAGCATGGCTGGAAGGAAAATAATTGGGGGTTCTACTAATCCTTCAAGACCTGACAAGATTAGTCCGGCTCTGGCGGGTCTCCATCTAGCTGGTCGCCTGGTTCTCCAAACAAGGCAAAGCTGAGCCGGTGGACCGGGCTCACACCCAGTTGCTGGAGGGCTGCACGGTGAGCTTTCGTTCCGTACCCCTTGTGAGCAGCAAATCCATAGCCAGGAAAGGTCAGGTCAAGCTCCCGCAATACCGCATCGCGTGCAGTCTTAGCCAGGATGGAAGCTGCAGCAATACTCAGCGAGCGGCAGTCCCCCTTGATCAATGCAGTCTGTGGCAGCGTGATTTCCGGCAGGAATAAGTAATCCAGCAGGATATGAGCTGGGGGGATGGATAATGCTTCCAGAGCACGGCAGGCTGCCAGCCGTGTGGCAGGTAGGATCCCGAATTGGTCTATCTCTTCACTCGTTGCGAACCCCACTCCCCAGGCTGAAGCATGTTGGAGAATTTTTTCCCGGGCAATCTCCCTCTTATCAGGGGTCAGCTGTTTAGAATCGCGTACGCCCTTCAAATAGCGTCCCATTGACAAATCCGCTGGCAGGATAACGGCAGCTGCACTTACCGGTCCTGCCAGTGCCCCACGTCCCGCCTCATCAATACCGGCCACTGCCGTGAACCCGGCACCCCATAATGCCAGCTCAAACGAAAGATCAGGCTCAGCAGGTATGAGCGAGCGGTCAAAGGGTGGCATTGCGGTACGTGTAAACCCCTTTTAGAGCATTTAACCGGATGGTGAGCAGGTCTATCCCCATCCTGAACGAATCACGTACCACGCTGATCTTGCTGTGCGGACTGTAATACCAGTGAATGGGGACCTCAACCACTTTGTATCCCAAAAGTCTGGCTATGAACAGGATTTCAACATCAAAAGACCAACCCGTCATGGTCTGGCGCGGGAATACGTCTTGGGCAGTCTTAGATGGAAAACACTTGAAGCCGCATTGAGTATCCTGCAAGCCGGGTAAAGCCAGGCTGCGGATCAGCCCATTATAAATTCGCCCGACAAAATGACGATAATACGGTTCTCCATACCGGATTGCTCCTGGAGCTTCGCGCGAAGCAATGGCGATGTCATCCTCTTTCAGGTTAGGTGGAAGGAAGCGGTTGATCTCCTCGACCGGCATGGAAAGATCTACGTCGCACATGAAGCGATACTCACCCGTTGCAGCGAGCATTCCTTGTTTGACGGCTCTGCCCTTACCGCTCAACTCATTCTGTAACACCATTAATTGCGGATTACCGGTTGCAAAATCCTGCGCGATCTGTAAGGTGTGATCCTGGCTCCCATTCTCAACGATTAACACTTCCATGACGTATGACTGGCTGGCAGAAAACGCCATCACCTGCTTGAGGGTGTCTGGCAGGCGCGTCTCTTCGTTATGCGCCGGAATGATGAGTGATAGAAACGGATTGGGCAATTTTTTCTCTCGGGTTTACACGGGTCAGAAAATCCTCAAGGAATACAGGATTGCCCCTATCAAAATCACAATGGTTAATAATAGCAGCACCACCAAGATGGTCCATTGCTTTTGCGAGAATTTTAGAGTCTCTTCAACAGGTGGGAGCGGTAGATCGGTAGGGATTGGGATATCTGGCAAGGTGAGCGGAGCTTTCTTTTCAGGAATGAACAGGTCCTTTCCAAAAAAGTCCTCACCTTCACCTTTTAGGATTGCTTTTTCAGGGTTTGCCATGATTTCCAGCGAATCGGATAGAAATGTGATCTCGGTGGGCTGAAGGACCTCATCGCTGTAATTCATCGTGTCAATTAAGCTATCTACACCATCCATCAGCACGATCCGGATTGCCGGGTTGCTCCTTTCAACGTTCACCCCCGCGTTGGCAAAGATCAATATGGGTATGATTTCCGGGTGCGGTTTACCATGCACATCCAGAATCTCTGCCAGCTTTTGAGAACCTTCCTTAGTCTGCTTGATCAGGTTGGGGCGCGAGGGTCCAAATTTATGACTGGTCTTGTTCATCTCCCACCATGATTCGTCCTTGGCTTTGAAAAATCCATTAGCATGGCTGATATTTAGCGCATATAACCCTGCAGGTCCAAC
>JBGPBQ010000056.1:0-16927 GCA_041481345.1 Anaerolineae bacterium | reverse complement strand
GATCTCATCACGGTAATGTATATATGGCGTGTTGGTAGTCACTCTTATCCTGGCACCGCAGGCAGTCTCATCCAGGGCCGGAACATTTGAGTCAGAGGTTGGCTGAGAATTGTTCATTCTTCCTTTGGCTCCATTTCTTTCAGGGTTTCAAGGTCACGCTCGAGGTTGCGGCGGCGGACAATCAAGCTGAGGACATACAGGAGCATGATGGTGAAAATGACGGTATAACCGGCGATCATATAGCGCGTGGTCTCAGCAGGCGCTTGTTGAAGAATTGAGTAAAGCATGATAAACACTCCTATTGGAGAACCTTTAATTTAAGATTCTCGGTTTTATCGGCCAAATGGCCAAGGCGAATGCGATGCCACAGCAGGTCGGCAAAGATGAAAGAGAAGGTGAGCAAGCTGAACATGAAGGTTTGCAGCATTTTAGCGGTCATATCGAAGCTGCCTTCAGCACCTGCAGCACCACTCCCGATGATAACTGGATGGATGGTGCGGAAGATGCGGATGGAGATGAAGGTGAGCGGGACGCTGATGAAGCTGAGGATGGCATAGACGGCACCAAAGCGGGCACGGCGGTCGGGGTCTTCAATACCCTGGCGCAACATAAAATAAGCAGCATATACAAGCTCACAAATCGCAGCGGTGGTCAGGCGCGGATCCCACGTCCACCAGGTGCCCCACGAGCCACGAGCCCAGATCGAACCGGAGATGATGGCAGTGAAGAAAAATACAAAGCTGATCTCAATGGCGGCCAGTCCGACGATATCCCATTTACGGTCGCCCTTACGCAAGTATGCCACCCCAGATACTGCAGCAACGAGGAAGCCTAACATTCCGACCCAGGCATTGGCGACGTGGAAGTAAAAAACGCGCTGCACCTGACCCATGACGGCTTCCAATGGAGCATAGAGAAAGACCATGCTGACGGCGCTGATGAACAAAAGAACGGTGACGATATCAAGGATCACCAACAATCGAGGCTTAGATTCCATGTGTTACTCCTCTACAATATAGTCAAACACCATGAAGGCAGCGGCGATAAAGATCACATCGTAGACTACAAGCAGGTTGATCCAGGGAAGGATATCCGCCATGGCTGACCCCTGGAGGAAACCGGTGCTGCTTTTAACCGCGGCGATTAAAATTGGGATAACCATGGGGAAGAGCAGGATCGGCAGCAAGACGTCGCGCGTGCGGGTCTGAACTGCCATAGTGGAGAGCAGGGTGCCCACAGCTACATAACCGATTGAGCCCAGGACGATCACCAGCAACAGACCGGGCGTGAACAAGTTGACACTGTACAGCACGGTGTAGACGGGCAAGACGATCGCTTCCACGATGAGCATGAAAATCAGGTTGCCGATGGCTTTTCCGAAATAAATGGCACTACGGTCGACCGGTGCGAGCAACAAGCCGTCCAGGCAGCCGCGATCTTTTTCCATGGCCATGGAGCGGTTGAGCCCAAGAGTGCCGGCGAATGCAAAGGTGACCCACAAGACGCCGGCGGTCACCGTGGCGCGGGCCCGTGCGTCCAATTCAAGGGCGAAATTGAAAATCAGGATGACGAGCAGCGCGAAGACCAGCATGGCAGAGAGAAGCTCACGGCTGCGTAATTCAGCTGCCAGGTCTTTCCAGACAATGGCAGAAACTGAGCGGATGAATGGCCCAATACCCCCAGAGCGCGGCTTGACGCTCACCTGATTTTCGACTTGAGGAATGGGCTGCATGCTCAGGCCTCAGCCAGCGACTGCCGGTAGAATGCCAGCAGGTTATCGGGCTCGATTTGTGCGCGCTGGATGGAAGCGGCGATCACACCACGTGACAGGACGTCAAAACGAGAGGCCAGGTCAGCCACACGCGCCAGGTCATGGGAGGTCATCACCACCGTCCGTCCGCGAGCCGCGACTTCGCGCAGAACTGTATCCAACATCAGGCAAGCATCCTGGTCCAACCCGGTATGAGGCTCATCGAAGAGCATCACCTCAGGGTCATGCAATACGGCGCGTCCGATCGCCAGACGCTGCTGCATGCCGCGCGAGAAGGTGCGCACCAGGTCTCGCCGGCGGGGGAGTAAACCGACCAAATCCAGCACTTCGGAGATACGCTTATCGGCATGGGGGATGTCATACATACGGGCATAAAAGCGCAGGTTTTCCTCAGCGGTCAAATCCCCATACAGCAGGGGAAGGTGTGAGACGACACCCAACCGGCGACGCACAGCAGAGGCCTGACCCGGAAGAGAATAACCGGCAATATTCACGCTGCCCAGGGTAGGGCGTGAAAGTGACGCCAGGATGCGCAGGAAAGTGGTCTTGCCGGCGCCATTCGGACCGAGCAAGGCGACGAATTCTCCTGCTTCGACGGAGAAGTCCAAGCCGCGCAAGACAGCCTTCAACCCGAAACGTTTGACCAGTTTGTGGACTGTGATCATAAGCTCAAGGAGAGGTGCATTTCACCCCGTGACCGAGGAACTATTCCTGCCCAATATTTCTGAGCTTCTCTTTCAAAATCGCCCTGCGCTCCAGGTACGCCTCTTTAGGCAGTTTCCCGGCGTGGTATTGATCATCCAGGGCGATAATGCCGTCGATCAGGGTGTCCTCATCTTCGGGGGAGGCATTCTCCCCGGTCATTGGTGAGGGGATGTTCAAACCAAATGAGGCTGCCTGCAATGCAGCTTTCCTCCTGTTGTTATTGAATAACCATAATCCGCCCAATACCAGGGCGACACCAAATGCACCCAAGCCGATTGCCAGGTACTGTGTATTCAGGGTGGAAAGGAATGATTTTACAGGCTGTTTGGGGTTTCCCGTCAGGGTGAATTCGAGTGAGCTACTGGCGATCAGGCTGCCGCCATTATACATGCGGTAGGTGGTGTTTTGATAATCGCGGGTGCCTCCATCCTGGAGCATGCTGCTATCCACTTTCACACCGTTATCGGGAACCATAACGACAACTGCGCTGGTTGGAAGGAACATGGGTTGGACGAAGTTCAGTTTGCGGTCATATGGCAACTGGAAGGCAAAAATGACCTGATATTGACCGGAACCTGGGCTGACTGTGGTTGTGTCAGCGAAACCCTGGGATACCTCCAGATAGCGTTCTCCTAGCTTACTATCCTGGAACTGCAGATTGGTATATCCCTGGGGTAGGGGAAAGGTCAAAACAGAGCCATTTTTGGTTGGTGCCACAACAGCCTGCTGGGATGGATTAGAGATAATAAATACTTCCACTACGCTGAGAGTATTGGGAGTAGAAAAATCAAATAGGAGGTGAACACGGTCAGTAGTCAGAACTGATACATCCGTCGACGGTTCGTAGACCGTGATCTGTAAGTTGAGATCCGGTTTAGCTGGGTCGACCATGGCGATATCTGAACCATAGGTGGCGGACGCGTAGTCCACACCTGCCAGGAAGGCTCTATCTTTCGGCATGATGACATCGGGAAATGTATAAACGCCATTTGATCCGGAGGTGAGCGTCTCTGAATATGTATTCTGCATATTATCAAAACCATACAGCGTAACGGGTACATCACTGGGTGCATTACCACCAGAGCCATTGATGAGCTGCACTGAGACTGAACCGACGAATGTGGCAGAGGGGGTGATCTCAGCAGTAGCGTTCAGCTGAGGGGTTTGAGTGCCGACCGGATTCGGATATGCCTGAGGCGCCGGATAGGGACTAATGGAAGTTATGGAGGTCAGGTTGGATGAGGGTGCAGGATAGGTATTCGCTGAGGGTGGAGGGAGGGCAAAGGTAAGCGAGCGGAGATAAGCCACCAGTGCCAGACGCTCATTATCGCTCAGCGTGCTCATGTACGCGGGCATATCTGGAATTACGCCGGAAGTGACTGCATCATACAGGCTGGCTGAGGATGTCTGCGCCATGAATGCCTGGTTGGTAAAATCGGAGGGATGGCTGGATAATGTGGCAGCATCTGTGCCGTTGCCCTTGCCAGATTTACCATGGCAGGAGACACAATTTTGCTGGTAAAGGGCTTTGCCCTGACTGACGACTGCATCCGGAGCACTCAAGCTTATGGAATAAGCCACCGCATCCCAACGCTGACGATCGGTCAGATTGGCGAAGGCGGGCATGAATTTCTCCATGTTACCCTTAGTGACGACTGAAAACCATTCGGCAGGGGAATACTGGCGAGCAAAATCAGATAAACCAAGGGTAGCTACAGGCACGGATAATTGAACCGCCTGGGGTCCATCCCCTAATCCCCGGGTACCATGACACTGAGAGCATTCCTGGGTATAGATTTTAGCTCCATTAACCAGGTCGGGTGGGACGATGGGATAAATTGGACTGGCGGCAACACTTTGGGTGACCTGTTGAACAACAGGCAGCTCAGCTCCTGGTGGTGGAGTGACATCTCCTGCCAGCGAAATAGAACAAGCGGAAAGAAGGATGGCAGCGAAAATAAAGGAAACTAGTCCAAAGGTTTTAGACATGTATATTCTTAAAATTGGGTTAGGCAAGGGTAGCACCGCATTTTGGGCAGAATCGATCAGAGACGTGAACCGGTCTGCCGCATTTCGGGCAAAAACCAGCTGCCTTTTCATTCATCGTTCGGCGTCGTGAGGCAATGCGCTGCTCAAGGTCATCATCTGGTACGGGAGGAACTGCGTTAGCGTTCTTTTTCGCCGGAACATAGGCGGCCTCAAGGGTTTGCCGGCGAGCGACAATTGCTTCTTCGAGGCGATCTTCAGCGGTCATTGTGGCTGGTGCGACTTGATAAGAATCAATCTGGCGCAGGATAGCAGCCCCATTCTCGAGGAAGGCTAATCGGTTGTCTGAGTAAATATCCTCGGGAATCTTACGCAGGTTATAGTCATCGTCTAAATCCTGAATGGCTGCGACCACCTGGTCGCGCTGCGCTAACAGGGCGGAAATATCCTGCTCAGAAGAGGCAACGCGGGCGGGGCTGGTCTCAAGCAGCGGCCGGCTGACAAAAATCACTACCGGGATCAGAAGGGCGAGGATGAGAAAGATTGAACCAATATCCATGATCTAATATCACAATTCCAATGGGATTATGGACCCAGCAAGGGGTCGATGGCAGCCTTGATTTCCGCTACAGAAATGTAGGGACTGAGCTTAAGGGAGGCCAATTTGCCATCCTTGTCGATAATATATGTTTCAGGCACACCGGTTGTGCGGTAGGCCTGTGAGATTGTAGTGCCCAAATCAGGCCCGTTGGGATAGGTGATAGCAAATTTTTTGATGTAAACCAGCGAGGCGGGCTCGGTATCCGTCCAGGCGATGCCTAAAAAGAGCACATCCCCACGCGACTGGTAATACTCCCAGGCGGATTCCAGGTCAGCCGCTTCCTGTTCGCAGGGTTTACACCACGAGGCCCAGAAGTTCACCAAAACCACTTTCCCTGCCATGTCTGCCGGACCAATCTTCCGCCCATCGAAGGTGGTAAGGGTGAAGGAAGGAGGTTTTTGCCCCACCGTCACCGGACCCTGCTGTTTCCTGAGTAATACCATGGCAACCACTACCAACAGGGCGAACAGCCCCACCCAGGCAACGATGCGCCATAAGCGGGAGGGCCCGGTCTTGGTGGAATTTTCGGCAGGATTGGTGATTGTCTCTTCCATATCATTTCCCATCGGTCAACGTTTGCGAACCTGGTCTTCCATTTGTTTAATATAATCATCCTGCGAACCCGGCTGTTCAGCGGGAGGGGCTGGGGCATGTGATGGGAGGTTCACCTGCTGAGCCGGGTGACTCCAAGAGCGTAATGCACGGTAAAGGATAACTATTCCAGCTACGATGATAAGGAATGGTAATACGCGTAACAACCAATTAATGCCTTTAGCAGGGGGCGTACCCACAACGCGTGCGCCATACTGCTGGACGAAATAATCCTTGATCTGCTGCGCAGTCCAACCCGCGGTCAACTTCTGGCGGATCAGCTCACGCCATTGGGCACAGGCGGTGGTCGGGCAAACATCCAAGGGGATGTTCTCGCATACCGGGCAGTAGAGCTGCTTAGCAATCGCATTAACCTGGTCATCGGAAGGAGTAGGCTGTTGGGCAGACACCACACCCACCACCAAAAAACCAAAAAACAGGGTCAATGCAATAGCAAATAAACTTTTTTTAACCATACCCATCTGCTCAGGCTTTTATTGGAGTTTGCACTGTTTTTCGGAATACAACCCTCTCAGGTTCCCTTACCGGCCAGGCTGCCACAATTGAACCCAGGATGAAAAGGAACCCACCGAACCACAACCAATTAACCAGGGGATTATGATAAATCTTAAAGGTAGCACCGGTAGCAGATAAAGGCTGCCAGTCCACTAGAACGACGTACAGGTCATCTTGCATGGTGCTGCGGATGCCGGCAATCGTCAAAGGTCGCTGAGTGTCATAATAGTAATCACGACGTGGGTACAACTCACCCACATACCTGCCATCTTTATAGACGCTCAACACTGCGCGGGCAACATTACGCCCGTCCGCTGTATCAAATACTGCCAAAGAATTAAATTTTACAGTGTACTGCCCAAGGTTGATCGTGCCATCTTGCTGAACAGTCGCCTGGGTCTGTGTTTGGAATAGCTCAATCCCGAGGATCCCAAGGGCCATTAAAACCATGCTAATGTGGATCAAATATCCACCGTACCGGCGGCGATTCTTACCCACCAACTGCCAGAACGCCTCGATCAGATTTTGATTTTGGGCGTTATGGCGAGCCCAGGCGGCACGCCAAAATTCATACAGCGTGACAAAAAGAGCCAGTGCACACAGCCAATACCCGAGAAGGGCAGGCCATGAACGGGTGCCGGTAATAAAGAGAACAACAACCACCACCATAGAAGCGATATAAGGCTTCCAGATGGCTTTACCAATCGTTTTTGCAGTGGAAAACTGCCAGGCAGACAGGGGGGCAACTCCCATTAATAAAAGCAAGCCAGCAAATAATGGAGCAATAATAGGCTTATACCAGCTTGGCCCAACGGTGACCTTTTGACCAGTGAAAATACCTGCCAAGGCAGGGATCTTCTGCCCCAGGATACCGAGCGCTTCGGATAATATTGGGAAGAAAACTCCCAAAAAACAGACCAGGAAGGCGAGGATAAACAGGAGATTATTGAACAGGAATAGTGCTTCACGAGAAAACATGGAAGTTATCTCAGACTCAGATTTAAGATCATTCCAGCGAATGAATAAAAGAGAGAATGAGACGATGAAGGTCAAACCGAGAAAGACAAAAAATAAAGGACCGATGGCACTCTGGGCAAAGGCGTGCACGGAAGATAATATACCAGAACGGGTGAAGAAGGTGCCTAAAATCACAGCCATGTAGGTCATGATAATCAGCACCATATTCCACTTTTTAAGCATGCCGCGTTTTTCCTGGATCATGACCGAATGGAGGAATGCAGTGCCGGTGAGCCAAGGTAATAAGGCAGAAACCTCAACCGCATCCCAACCCCAATATCCACCCCAACCCAGCACATCGTAAGCCCAACGCATACCCAGTACCAACCCCAAGGATAGGAACAGCCAGGCAACGAGGGTCCAGCGGCGAGTGATACGGATCCAACGATCATCAGTACGCCCGGTGATCAAAGCCGCCATCGCAAAAGCGTAAGGGATAACAAAGGAGACAAAGCCCAAGTACAGCATGGGAGGGTGAAAGATCATACCGGGATGGCGCAGGAGGGGTTCCAGTCCATTGCCATCCGGGGGTGTATAGAGCGTCGTCCCCCCGGGCTGAAACATGGCCGTGGTGATGTTCCCAGTGGGGGACTGCCACAACCTGACGAATGGATTCTCTACGAAGATGCTAAGAATAAGGAAAAACCCTAAGGTTACAAGGCATACCATGACGACCCAGGGCAGAAATTCGCGGTCACGGTCCCATTTACGCAGCGTGACAGCAGAAGCAAACGCGGACATCAACCAGGACCAAAGAATCAGCGAGCCAGCCTGCCCACCCCAAAGTGACGTGAGACGCAAATATATTGGCGTGGTACGGCTGGATACTGAGGCTACATATTGAACCTCAAAATGGCCGGTGATCAAAAGGTAAAGGATAGCGAGAACGGTGATGGTGAGCAGCGGTAAGGTGAGCAGCATGGCATTGCGTGCACTATCCACCCAAGCGGGTTTGTTTTTGCGCCCGCCGTAGAATGCAGCCCCAGCACCGTATATCGATACCAAGAAGGTGATGATCAGGGTACCGAAACCCAGGTTAGCAACCAAGGACAACTCCTGTCATCAGGGTGCTACCTGACTCGGAACGGCTTCTTCATATTTTGTTGGGCATTTCAATAGCAGCTCATCAGCATAGAACGTATTGTCCGCACCGATGTGCCCGGTCATAATCGCCTGGGCTTCATCTCTTAGCAGGTCAGGTTTTGGACCTGAATAAACAATCTGCATGCGTGTACGAGAAGGGTCAATCACAGCAGCATGTAAGACCGTAGCGAGCCCACCTTGAGCCTCTATTTGCTTATTATCTGCAGGAACATTCGCTATCGTGAAATGCAGAGCGAGGGTTTGAGGATCATACAGGATTGAATCACCAACCACTGCACCTGATATGCGCACATTTTGACCGACCATGGATTGGCCGCGGGAAATTAATTCATCGATGGTAAAGAAATATTGTGCGTTGGCTTTGGTGGAAGAAATAACCAGATATGCGATTGCAGCGAAGATCAATACTCCACCAATAATAAATTTAACCCGGCTCCCAGATCGCGGGTGCGCTTCGACGGCTTTCTCCATGACATATTCTCCTTTGGTCAGTAGGCACGGTACTAGTACGCATATAAAATTTTACATGTTTAGATTAATACAGGGTGAGATAACGCCAATAGTCGGGTGAGAATGCGTAGCGTATCAGGAAGAGAAAGATTGCCTGATTATTCGGTTCGCACTACTCAGCTTTCACCTGGCGCGGATGGGAGTGCCACAGGAGCGGCAAAACTGGTCACCTGGTGAGGCACGTTTTCCACATTGGGAGCAATATATGGCATCCTCATCGGAGCTTGGGTCGGTCTCAGGCTCAATGGTATCGACTTTTGAGCGGCGCCGACGGGGTTGACGGACAGGACGCTGGCGACCGGAGCGCCAAAACCACACAATCCCGCCGATGATCAGACCCGCACCCAAAATTCCTAAAATCCATGGCAGCCATGCGGATATATTGAGATCGGAGGTTGTACTTTGGGGGACGGGGGCACTGGGCTCAACGGGTAGAGTTTCTGCGCTAAGGGCATCACTCGTTTTTTGGTAATCGATGATGATTTGAATCGTTTGACCGGCTGTGATCGCGCCAACATCCTGGGTGTAATAGATCAAATTGTCTTTGCCAGCCGCGCCAGAACCGAGACTGGGCGAGATGCGCATATCTGTAGCCCCGGCTGGCTGCTGGACCTGCATGGTCAATTGAGAGATGGCGTAATCTCCGGGCCAGGTGTATTCGAAATGGCGGGCATTGCCGTCTTTAGTCAACCCCGGATCATAATATTCGATCTGAATTGCTGAAGCAGCGGTGGTAAAGCTGATGGTCGCCCAATCTCCATCCACCTGGCGAGTGCTAGTAATAGTATATAGTGAACCGTCTGCCTGGCGCTCTGCAACTGCATTTGGCGCTCCCGCAGCGGTTGGGATGCGCAGTGAGACTTTAGCCGGGAAAGTGGTGGCAGGATCAAGAGTGATCTGGTAGATGACCAGCACGCCTGGTTTATCATATTCGGGCCAGATCTCGATAAACATCGAGCTAAATGTAATCGGGTCTTGGGCGTGAACCCTGAGGGGAAGTAGCAAGGATAAAAGCAGAAGTAAGAGAATAACCCATTTACGCATAGATCAACCTCATTATGACTTATTTTTAATCTTACCATGCCATCCAAAATGGGGGAATAGCGTCTTCACTTTAGGTACCAAGTAATTACCTTTCTGGGATTGAAAATATATCGACAGAGTAATATTACCTTATAATTGACAATTATAATATATTATGATATTATATTAATATATTATATAGATATAATATTAACGGGAGATAAGAATGATAAAACCTGATCCATCACAAATCGATGAATTGACCGGATTACTCAGCAGAAAGGGTTGCTTAGAAAAGTTTAGTGAAGTGATGGTGGCAGCTAAAGCCAGCTCCAATGAGACACCGCTATCGTTAACGCTATTAGATGTAGATATATTCAGTAAAGTTAACGAGCAGTACGGGCATGTTACCGGAGATAACCTGCTGGTGGCGGTAGCTAAAGCCATTCGGGAGCACGCCGGGAAAGATGCCCTCGCCGGACGTTATGGGGGTGACGAATTTGTGATCGTATTCCCGGGTGAAGAGCGGGAGCAGGCATTTCTCAGGGTGGAGCAAATTCGACAGCAGCTCAGCCAGGAAGATCTGACTGCGATGGATGGGAGGGTCATCCAGGGAGTATTCATCAGTGGGGGAGTGGCGTCTTTCCCGATGGATGGCAGAACTGAAAATGAGCTTTTCCGCAAAGCAGACCATGCACTGTACCGCGCTAAGGCTAGTGGTCGCAGGCAAATCCGGCTGGCGTATGAAGAACGCATGGTGCCAAAAACCACACATTACACCCAAACCCAGCTGGAACGGCTTTCAAAACTGGCAGAGGAGCGTGGTGTAAATGAAGCCGACCTGCTACGCGAGGCGATGGATGATTTTCTAACCAAATACGGAGTGAACGATATCGAGACTTGATCTACGCAAGGATTTACGCAATGGCAGAACGAACCTGCCGGGCCAATTCGGAGAAGGCGGGTGAGTAGCGAATATCTTCTTCCCGAGGTCGGGGCAGGTCCACGACCAGATCCAGGCACAGTCGACCTGGGCGTGGGCTGAGGACCAGTACTCTATCAGCGAGGAAGAGCGATTCGCTGATCGAATGGGTGACCATGATCACCGTCTTGCGTCGAGCCTGCCAGATGCGGACCAGCTCGGTGCCCATACGCTCACGCGTGAGAGCATCCAGTGAGCCAAAAGGCTCATCCAGGAGCAGCAAGTCGGGTTCATGGATCAGAGCCCTGGCGATGGCAACCCGCTGGGCCATTCCGCCCGATAGGTCACGCGGCAGGGAGGATTCAAAGCCCACCAGACCGACCAGCTCGACTAAAGCCTGTGCTTTCGCCAAGGCGATCGAGCGAGGCACATGTTGAATTTCCAGGGGTAATAAAATATTCTCCAACACAGTCCGCCATGGCATCAGATTTGCTTTTTGAAATACCATGCCCACACCGTGACGGGGAGCTTTCTGGGAAGAATTTACAAAGATAATCTCACCCTGCGTCGGAGGCAGCAAACCTGCCAGGATGCGGAGGAGGGTGGTTTTTCCAGACCCTGAGGGACCCAGGACACATACGAATTGCTCAGCACAGACCGAAAACGAGATGTCATCCAGGGCATGCAGACCACTATTCTTATCGGGGAATATGGTGGTGAGGTGCTTGATCTGTAAAAATGGCTCGCCGGGTGGAGGATTCATCAGCAGGTGTCCTGTTTACATAAAAAATCACTTACCTGGAAGAAATGCGTTGGAGAATGCCTGTTTGACATCCAAGGATTTCTTCAGTAAGCCCATATCCAACAGCACCTGTTCGGTGTTCTGCCAGGCAGTTGGATCAGTGTAACCTAGGTTGTCAGACTTCCAGAATTCTATTGAGGTGGCGAGCACCTGCTTTTGAATAGCCTGATCGGCCTGTGCCAGCTCTTCAACATATTTAAGGCAGGTCTGGTAGGCTGCATCGGGGTTGGCGATGGTGTCTGAGATTCCCTTCAGGATAGCCTGGTCCATTTTACGCACCAGGTCTGGGTTCTGAGCAATCGTTGCTTCATTGGTAATCAACCCATTCGATACAAGGTGGGCATAATCCTTGACCCGGATTTCATCGATCTGGTGGCCCATGGAGCGCAGCAGGATCGGCTCATTATTAGTATAGACCACCACGGCTTGGTCTTGATCGCTGACCAGAGCGGCCACCTGATTGTAGCCGATTGAATCAAGGGTGACATCGTTCTCTTTCAAACTTCCTGCGCTGAGCAGAGCACGCAGACCAATGTAACTGGCACCATACAAACCTGGAATGCCGATGTGTTTGCCTTTCAGGTCAGCAGGTTTAAGCATGCCACCACCGGTCTTGGAGACTACCGAGACAGGGTAATCCTGGTACCAGGCTAATACGTACACAATCGGCAAGCCCTGGGCACGGGCCAATAAGACTTGATCACCCGATACTACGGCGAACTGGAGCTGATTGGCGCCCACCAAGACAACAGCATCTGGTTCCAGGCTGTAGTCAAATTCGATATCGATCCCGGCCTGAGTGAAATAACCCTTTTCAACGGCGACGTATAGGGGAGCAAATTGGACATTGGGGATATATCCCAATGGCAGACGAATATGGATCAACTTAGGTGTACCCGCCGGCGTATCTGCTGACCCGGCAATTTGAGTGGTCAAGACCGGGCTCGATTCAGGGGTGGGATTAACGGTGGCACTGACACAAGCAGAGGTCAGAACCACGACCAGGGAGAGGATGATCAACAACAGCTTTTTTATCATTCAGGCTCCTTTATATTTACCTGATCACGTTTTCAGCGGTAGATCATTATTTAACAAGACTTCATTTTCAGGGCGCTGCTGCCAGCTCAGCAGGTGATGTTCGATCAGAGACACCAGCCCGTAAAGGATCAGAGCCATGGCGATCAAGGTAAAAACTGCGACGAAAACGAGGGCGGTATCGAATAAGCCGCGACCGACGTTGACCATATAACCAAGCCCACTTTTGGCGCCCACGAACTCTCCCACGACTGCCCCAATCACAGAAAGGGTGGCCCCGATGCGCAGACCACCCAGAAAGACTGGTAAGGCTGCGGGCATTTCCAAGCTTTTCAAGGTCTGCCAGCGAGTAGCCTGAAGCGAGCGCATCAGATCGCGCAGATCTTCAGGGACTGAACGTACCCCAACAACCGTATTGACCAACACAGGGAAGAAAACGATCAGGGCGCAGATCAGGACTTTGGAAGATAATCCTGGTCCGAACCAGATCACAAGCAAAGGCGCGATGGCAACAATGGGAATAGACTGGCTGGCAACGATATATGGAGAGAGAATACGTTCAAGTGGGATTGAGCGTGCCAGTAGATACCCAAGCACGGTGGCTACACTCACCCCTAGAGCCAGTCCTGCCAGCACTTCCACCAAGGTCACCAGAGCATTGTGGAGCAGGCTGCCATCTACAATTGTCTGCAAGAACCGGGCACCAACCTGCGTTGGGGAGGGGAGAATAAAGGCTGGGAAACTGCCAAACCAAACAGCAAGCTGCCACACAAGTAGGGCGATAAGAAAAGAAAGGATAATTAGCCAGGGTCTTGTCTTCATGTAACAAAAAGCCCCGAAGGGTGCTTCGGGGCAATTAAACCTAATTATCAGGCAACCTGCGCGCTAAACGCAGGCGATATCTGATTAGATTACGACCTTCTTTCATCCGGACTGTACGGTCGGCTCCGGAATTTCACCGGATCATGCCAGTGCAAATGGCTCGTGGGCTATACCACCGGTCGGGAATAAACGGACCACCCGTTGTCACCCTGCCCCGAAGGTTATTATATGATTACCATGATTATAACGAGAGTGCTGAAAAAGGTCAACAACCAGCTTGTTAGAGTTTTATAAGAACTCCTACCCCCCGCTTGACGTACCTAATCCGTCATGGTATCATAATATCGGTTGATTTAGCACTCTCAATGTGAGAGTGCTAAATTATAGGTGAAGCAGATGACTACACTTACCGAACGACAAAGACTGATTCTGGCACTTATTATCCACACATATGTGGAAACTGCTCAACCGGTTGGTTCAAAAGCATTGATTGAACGGTACACGCTCGACACAAGCTCGGCGACGATTCGGAATGATATGGTGGAACTGACTGAAGCGGGGTATCTGCGCCAGCCTTACACATCAGCCGGGCGGGTGCCCACCGAGGAAGGATACCGGTATTTTGTGCGTCAGCTGATGGGGCAGACGGAGCTGCCGATGAATACCCGGCGGACGATCACCCATCAATTTTACCAGGCAGGGAGGGATGTGAACCGGTGGATGCGACTGGCAGCCTCGGTATTGGCTCACCAATCCCAAGGCGCTTCTCTAGTGACATCCCCAAGACCAGAATCAGCTCGTTTCAAACATCTGAGCCTGATTTCCACTCATGGAAGACAGGTCTTGATGGTGATGGTGTGGACTGGTGGACAGGTGAGGCAGCAAATGCTCACATTGGCCGAGCCGGTGTCACAAGAACAACTCTCGACGGCAGCTAATAATATCAATATGCTGTGCGAAGGGCTGGATGCAGACGGCATCGCGTCATTGAGTGGTCAATTTGATGCGCTCGAACAGGACGTGCTCAAGCTGATCCGCGAGGAGCAGGAGCGGATGAAACAGGTCGTATCCGGTGAAGTATACCGGGACGGCTTGACCAATGTTTTGGCAGAACCGGAATTTGCTGAATCTGAATCGGCGCGCAAGGCACTGCGGGTATTGGAAGAACGCTCCATGCTGGAAGATCTGCTCTCCCGGACTGTGCTGACTAGCGGTATGGACGACGTCCAGGTGTTGATTGGCGGGGAAGGTACGTGGGAGGACCTGCGTGATTGCTCGATGGTCCTCGGTCGTTACGGTGCCCCAGGATTGGTAACCGGCGCTCTGGGTGTGCTTGGACCGACCCGCATGGCTTATGGGCGGACCGTTTCAACCATACGCTTCGTCTCGGGTTTATTAAGTGACTTAGTGATTGAAATGTTGGCTGAGGAGAATTAAGGAGAGTGGATCAATCATGGCTGAAAAGAAACACAAGGTAGATGCAAAAATATCCGAGGAGGAAAAACAGCCTGACAAGGCTGAGAATCTAACCCAAGATCAAGCTTCGAACCAGCCACAGGACCAGTTCTTGCCTCCAATTGAGCCTGATGAGGTCATAGAGGCTCCGATAGTCATCCCAGAGGAAGAGATTGCTCAGCTGCGCACTGAGCTTGACCAGGCGTTGGTGAAATCGAACGATTATTTAACCGGCTGGCAGCGTGAAAGAGCTGAGTTTATTAATTACAAGAAACGAATTGAACGGGAACAATCCCAGGGAGGCCAGAATGCATTCGGGAATGCCATCCGGCGATATCTGGATATTGCAGATGATCTGGCGAGAGCATTAAAAGATAAAAATCGGCCGTTGGAAGGAAATGGCGCAATCTGGGCAGAAGGGATTGATCTGATCCACCGGAAAATGGTGGCGGCGTTTGAAGCGGATGGAGTAAAGACGATCGATGCGAATGGAAAATTCTTTGACCCCAACATGCACGAAGCCATCTCGAATGAGGATAGCCCGGAGCATGAGAGCGGACAGATCATCGACGTGGTGCAGCCCGGCTATACCCTTGGGGATCGGGTAATTCGACCGGCACGGGTGCGCGTGGCTCGCTAAATACTAGCAATTATCAAAATTATCGATCATTAGATCATCAATAAGGAGAGTAATAGAATGGGAAAAATAATTGGTATCGATCTTGGCACGACCAACTCAGTGGTGGCGGTGATGGAAGGCGGGGAGCCGACGGTCATTGCAAGCGCGGAAGGCGAGCGCCTGGTTCCATCGGTGGTGGCAGTCAATAAGAACCACGAACGTCTGGTGGGGCGGGTGGCACGCAACCAGGCAGTCGTCAACCCTGAAAACACAGTATTCTCGATCAAGCGTTTCATGGGTCGCAAGTTTGAAGACCCGGAAGTGAAGAAAGCGCTGTCGAGGGTGCCTTATAAGGTGGCCAAGGCGCCGAATGGGGATATCCGGGTGATTTTAGACGGGCGAGAATATTCACCTCCAGAAATATCAGCCATGATCCTAGCAAAACTCAAAGCCGACGCTGAAGCCTACCTGGGTGAATCGGTGACCCAAGCAGTCATCACCGTGCCGGCATATTTCAATGATGCCCAGCGGAATGCCACTAAGGATGCTGGGAAGATCGCCGGGCTGGATGTACTGCGCATCATCAATGAACCAACGGCATCATCATTAGCTTATGGCTTGGATAAGAAGAAAGACGAAGTGATTGCAGTCTATGACCTGGGCGGTGGTACCTTCGATATCTCGATCCTCGAGCTCGGTGAGGGCGTCTTCGAGGTGAAGTCCACGAACGGAGACACGTTCCTGGGCGGAGACGACTTCGATGACCGCATCATCCGGTGGCTGGCCGACGAGTTTAAGAAGGACCAGGGAATCGATCTCAGCAAGGACAAAATGGCGCTCCAGCGGCTCAAGGAGGCAGCGGAAAAGGCCAAGTGCGAGCTGTCCACGGTCATGGAGACGGAGATCAACCTTCCCTTTATCACCGCGGACGCAAGCGGTCCCAAGCACCTGCTCTTTAAGTTTTCACGCGCGAAATTCGAACAGATCGTCGGCGATCTCATCGCGAAGAGCATTGAGCCATGCAAGAAGGCGCTTTCCGACGCAGGGAAGACGGTGGAACAGATCAATGAAGCGGTCCTGGTCGGCGGCCAGACCCGCACGCCCAAGGTGATCGCAGCGGTAAAAGAATTTTTCAAAAAAGAGCCGCACCGCGGAGTGAATCCGGACGAGGTGGTTGCCATCGGCGCCGCAATTCAGGGAGCGGTCCTCACTGGTCAGGTGAAGGACGTCCTGCTTCTTGACGTAACACCGCTTTCCCTGGGCATCGAAACCCTGGGCAGCGTGACGACCCGGCTCATCGAGCGCAACACCACGATCCCGACCAAGAAGAGCCAGGTGTTTTCCACGGCGTCGGACAACCAGACCGCGGTCTCGATCCACGTGCTTCAGGGCGAGCGCGAGATGGCGTCGGACAACAAGACCATGGGCCGCTTCGAACTTGTCGGCAT
>JBGPBQ010000055.1:0-17087 GCA_041481345.1 Anaerolineae bacterium | reverse complement strand
CCGGGGGTTGGATTGTGGACCCGGGTGGAACCGATGGAGGTGGCTTCGTTATCGGCGTTCCGGCACAATCCGGAGCAGTTTTACCGCTGGTTCCAACCACTGGCAGTCCAGGTGCTTTCAGCCCAACCCAATCCAGCCCATATTGCGCTGGCAAAGCTTCAAGCTGCCGGTTATATCAGCACGATCATCACGCAGAATATTGACGGACTGCACACCCGGGCAGGCGCAGTAAATGTGCTGGAAGTGCACGGCAGCTTGAATACATTATCCTGCACCAGCTGCTATCGGCAGGTCCTTTCCACAGCGATCATGAAGGAATATATTGATCACTGCAGGGTGCCTCACTGCCCGGCGTGCGGAAGCGTGCTTAAGCCTGATATTATCCTATACGAAGAGCAGCTGCCCGTGACTATATGGAACCAGGCAGAAGTAGCGTGCAGGAACAGTGAGCTGATATTGGTCCTCGGAACATCGCTGGAAGTGATGCCGTCTGCCAAGCTGCCCGTTCAGGCGATGGACCATGGCGCCCAATTGGTCATCGTTAATAATGCGGCAACGTTTATGGATGTGCGCGCAAATATCGTCATCCATGCGGATGTCGCCGAAATTCTGCCACAAATTATGCATGAAGTGCTGGGCGCCTGAGCGGTCCCCACTTAAGGCTGAATAAGGACTTTTAGTACCCCCGGTAAGGCAGCTTGCTCGAATGCTGCCAACCCCTGATCAAGCGGATAAACCACATCAATCATTGGCAGCGGGTCCACCTGTCCTGTTGCCAATGAGTTCAGCGCCGGCTCAAATGGACCGCAGCGCGAGCCAATCAGGGTGACCTCATTGACCACAACCCCAGAGAAATTCACCTGGATGTCACCTTTATACGTGCTTTTCAGGATAACCCTGCCACGTGGGCGGATGGATTTCATCGCCAAAGTATACCCATCCGGTGAACCAGTCGCTTCGACTACAACATCATACTTTTTGTCCACCAATAAATGCTCACTAATCGTGTGGATGTTCCGCCTGGCAAGCAGCTGAAGTGGCTTTGATTGGCGCACTAATACATCAAGCTTGCAGCCTGTTGGCTGTAAAACCTGTGCCACCAGCTGCCCGAGCCGACCCGCGCCGATGACCAAAACACTATCTTCACGACCCAAGTGAGTTTGTTCCACAATCTCATAAGCCGCGGCCAGAGGTTCTGTAAAAACGGCGGCTTGATCGGAGATGTTACCGGGCACTGCATGAAGATTGGTCAGTGGCAGGACCATGTATTCGGCAAACACCCCATTCCAATCATGGATCCCCAGCGTCCGGCGTCTTTCACAATGCCGGGTGAGACCTGATTGGCACATTGCACACACGCCGCAAGCAATATTGATCTCTCCCACCACACGTTTGCCCACCCAGGATGGATCAGACGGTGAGCTCACCACATCGCCGACGAACTCATGCCCAGGCACGCCGGTGAATGGATAATAGCCGCGCACCAGCTCGAGGTCTGTGCTGCACACCCCTGCCAGCCTCACCTGGATGAGTCCTTCATCCTCTTTTGGAACAGGCGTGGGGAGATTGTTTATAAAACTTAAATTAAGATTCTCAAGCCACAGGCCACGCATGTATTTTATTCCCGTTTTACCTGGCGCCCCTGCGCCCAAACTGGCGCTCCAACAGGTCCACCGATAGATGAATCATGGTCGGGCGGCCATGCGGGCAGGTGCGCGGAGATTGGCAAGCTTCAAGATCTGACAACAGGACTTTTTGTTCTTCAGGTGATAATGCCTGACCTGCCTTGACCGCTGCTCGTTTGCATACCCGGGCGATGATGCGGGCTTCAGATTCAGCCTGCAAAGGTGTTTCATCTTCTTCGAAATCTTCGACAATAACGGCTAACGCTGCAGCGGGATCCATTCCAACCAACAAGGCTGGGATGGAACGGACCAGGTAGCTCCCTTTTCCAAAGAGCTCCACCTGGAAACCAAGGCGATTCAGAATGGGTAACTGCTCTTCGATAAGACGTGCGCTAGCCGGAGGTAGGTCGACACTCACCGGTTGGAGCAAAACCTGAGCCGGGATGTTGCTCGATCCAGCTCCATCCATCGACTGGCTGGAGGCAGCCCACATCGCCATAAAGTTTTCGAACAGCACCCTCTCATGGGCAGCATGCTGGTCGATCAGATACAGCCCATCCGGACCTTCTGCCACCAGATAAGCCGAGGCAATTTGTCCCACCAGGCGCAGGAGTGGGATCCCTACCCCTACCAATCCAGCTTGTGTTGGTGAAATGTCGGTTGTCGTATCAGGAGAAGAACCAGCTGGAGGGATTGGATGCTGGCTCAGGTCTGAGGAAATACCCCAAGCAGGATCAATCTGCCTGCCGTACCCCAAATCAGCCTGGGGATTGTGCCAGTGCAGGCTTCCGCCAATGGATGGCACCGGGGTATGGGCCAATAACGCCCGCCTAACTGCCCGCTGGACACCCCGAAACACCAGGTCAGCATTTTTAAAGCGCACCTCAGCCTTGGTCGGATGGACGTTCACATCCACCATCTCTGGCGGGAGCTGGAGGAACAGCATGGATAACGGGTACCTGCCGACCATCAGCAGGGTGTGATACGCCTGGACTAATGCTGTCCCGAGCGCCGGGTCCTGCACCGGACGGCCGTTGACAAAGAAAACGATCTCGCGCCGATTGGAACGTGTCAGGCTGATTGGACTGATATAGCCAATAACCGACAGATCATCTTCTTCAGCCAGAACTTCCAACATCTGCCGGGCAACCTCCACACCGTATAAGGTAGCCAGAATCTCACGCCGGTTGCCATTCCCGCTCGTCATCAGAGCGGGGCGCTCATCCTGGTACAGTCGGAACTGCACATGGGGATAAGCGAGGGCATAGCGCGTTACCATTTCGTCAATATGGCGGCGTTCCGTGGTGGGGTGCTTGAGGAATTTCAAGCGCGCAGGGACGTTATAAAAAAGGTCTTCCACGGATACGACCGTGCCTACCGGTGTGCCAACGGTTTCCAACTCGCTGGTATGACCCGCCTCGACCCGTAGGCGCCCCCCCGTGGGAGATCCAGTGATGCGAGACGTGATGGTGAGACGTGCCACTGAGCCAACCGATGCCAGAGCTTCCCCGCGAAACCCCAGCGTTTCAATCTTGAAGAGGTCGTCAGCCGAGCTCAGCTTGCTGGTGGCGTGGCGTTCCACAGATAAGAGGATCTCTTCAACCGGGATACCACTGCCATCGTCCGAGACTTCCACCAATCTCTTACCCGCGTCTCTAACATTTATTGAAATGCGCTTCGCACCTGCATCGAGTGAGTTCTCCAACAGCTCCTTAACTACAGAAGCCGGACGTTCAACCACTTCACCAGCTGCAATTTGAGAAGCTACTTCTGGGGAAAGTAAATGGATATGCATATTAATAATATTATATAACAAGGGTTACGCTTTTCGTTCATTATCTCGTATAATAACTCCCATGCATTTTAAAAGCCTGTATTTCGATCTTGACGACACGCTGTATCCCTCAAGCAGCGGGTTGTGGGATGCAATCCGTGACCGCATGAACATCTACATGCAAAAATATATCGACCTGCCCCTCAATGAGATCACTGCCATCCGTCAGGGTTACCTGGAAAGATATGGCACTACGCTGCGAGGTTTGCAAACCCACTACAATATTAATGCGGAAGATTACCTGGCTTTCGTTCACGACCTTCCGCTGGAGGAATACATCCTTCCAGACCCGGGCTTGCGCACCATTTTGCTCAGCCTGCCGCAGAAGCGCTGGATTTTTACCAATTCCGACCACAACCATGCCTATCGCGTTCTGAACATCCTTGGGTTGGCAGGATGTTTTAATGGCATCATCGATATCCATGCCGTCGATTATGCCTGTAAACCCGATATAACTGCCTACGAGAGGGCTTTGCAGATCACTGGCGATAATAACCCCGAGGACTGCGTTATATTTGATGATTCTGTGCGCAACCTGACTCCGGCGCGATCTCTCGGTTTCTACACCATCCTGGTGGGGAAGAATGGCAACGAGCCGGATGTGGATAGGGCATTAACCAGCCTGCATGATCTACAAGCCTGCATGCCTGAATTATGGGAGCAGGATAAATAGCCAGGATATGAATGAATAATAAAAAAATAACGGTTGAAGAGGCCGCTGAGCTGGTCAAACCTGGCAGCATGCTGGCATTGGGTGGAGTGACGCTATATCGCCGCCCGGTAGCCTTCGTACGCGCCTTGATCAGGCGTTTTAGACAGACCAGGGATCCTGCTGACCTGACGCTGCTGGCATTCACCGCAGGCTATGAAAGTGATTTACTAGTCGGAGCAGGGCTGGTTTCACACATTCGCACATGTTATTTTGGGTTGGAGATATTCGGCTTCGCACCTATGTTCACGGCATTAGCTAATAACGGTGAGCTGGATATCATCGAAGAAACTGAAACAAGCTTATCCATGGGGCTGCGTGCGCAGATGGCGTCGGTTGGGTTTATGCCGGGCCTTGGATGGATTGGCACCGATCTGCCCCGCCTCCGACCAGACGTCCGCACCGTCATCGACCCTTACAGTGGTGAGGAATTGATTGCCTTCCCGGCGATTCATCCCGATGTTGCAGTAATCCATGCCCTGACTGCTGACCTGGATGGCAATGCATTGATTGGGGACAACAAGGGGGTCGATGTCGAGCTGAGCCTGGTGGCAGAGACGGTGATCATCACAACAGAAGAACTGGTGCCTGAGCTGGTTAAAGCCGACCTGGTAGCGCCGTGCGTCGATGCGGTGGTTTTGGCTCCCGGAGGAGCTGCCCCAACCTCCTGCCACCCGTTATATTCACTGGATGCAGGATTGATCCTTGACTATGCTGAGCGGGTAAGCGATCAGGAATCATTTGATGAGTACCTGTCACAGATGGATTAACCATTTCTCACCCAATTATGATAATCTTTAAATAATCAAAGCATATACTAGAATTTGTGTCAGGAGATAAGATGGAACCCTATCGCAATGTTACTAAAATTCTCATCGGTTGTGGAATAGCTATATTATTGGTTGGATTTTTAGGCGTGGGCTTGGTAGGCGGTTACATTGGCCATGACGTGATCCATAATTTAGCCCACGGAGCCAATATCAATACAGCCAGCAGTGGGAGTACTTCCACCAGCACCGAACAGCTGTTCGCGCCTTTTTGGGAAGCCTGGCAGATTGTCCACAACCAATACCTCGTGCAACCGGTAGATGATGAGAAAATGATGCAGGGTGCCATCCGCGGGATGATGGATTCGCTGGGTGACCCTCACTCCGGCTATATGGATCCGGTCCAATACAGCGATGCTACCGCCCCCCTGGAAGGCTACTCGGGCATCGGTGCCTGGGTAAACACCGAAGGGGAATTCCTGACCATCACCGAACCGATTAAAGGATTCCCGGCTGAAGCTGCTGGTTTAAAAAAAGGTGACCAAATTATCGCCATTGATGGTGTGGATATGAAGGGCACCGTCGCGGAGCTTGCCCGGCAAAAAGTTTTGGGTCCGGCTGGCACCCAGGTGGTCCTGACCATTTTACGCAGTGAAGTCGAACAACCTTTCGACGTCACCATCACCCGCCAGCAAATAACCATCCCCAGCACGGAATACAAGATGCTGGATAACCAGATCGCCTACGTCCGCTTGAATGCCTTCAGCAATACCACATCAGATGAGCTGCATACGGCTTTACAGGACCTGATGGCTCAAAATCCGAAGGGTTTGATCCTGGATTTACGCTATAACGGCGGTGGCTACCTGGATACAGCCATTGCGGTTGGGTCAGAATTCATTCCGACTGGTGTGGTGGCATACGAGGAGACTGGCGATGGCAAACGCAACACGTTCAATGCCTCCGGAGATGGAATCGCCACCCAAATTCCGATGGTTGTGCTGGTGAATGAATGGACTGCCTCTGCTTCAGAGGTTGTCGCCGGAGCGCTGCAGGACCACGGACGAGCCAAGCTGGTTGGGGTGACCACATACGGGAAGGGTACTGCCCAGAATTGGATCCCATTGACGAATAAGGAAGGCGCAATTAGAGTGACCATTGCCCGCTGGTTAACCCCCAACGAGCGGAATGTGACCGGAACGGGTTTGACACCCGATGTTGAAGTGAAAATATCCGATGCAGACGCTAAAGCTGCAATCGATACCCAATTAAATAAGGCGATAGAGATTCTATCCCAACCTTAATCCTAAAAATGCAACCTTTGCTGAATAACAGCGTTAATTAAAGTAAGTTGATTAAGCAGGAGGCACGTCATGCAACTCTTCGATCCAACCTATATGCTGTTTATGATCCCAGCATTTATATTAATGATCATCGCGCAAAGCTATGTGAATGGCGCTTACAAGAAGTGGAGCCAGGTAGTTTCGCGCAGCCATTTTACTGGCGCCCAGGCGGCAGAACGCCTGATCTCTGCAGGCGGCTTAAACGTAACCGTCGATGGGGTGCGTGGAAAACTCACCGATAACTATGACCCACGTCAAAAGGTACTGCATCTCTCAGAGGGTGTATATAACAGCACTTCGGTAGCTGCGCTTGCTATCGCCGCGCATGAGCTCGGACATGCCATGCAAGACCGTGATGGCTACTTCCCACTCCAGCTGAGGGCAGCCCTGATACCAGCCGTCAACATTGGTTCGTACCTGGGATGGATTCTCATCTTTATTGGAATGCTTCTTCGCCAAACCAACTTGGCTTACCTGGGTGTATTGGTCTTCTCGGGTGGTGCGATCTTCGCCCTGGCTACCTTACCAGTGGAATTAAATGCATCATCACGGGCAAAGGCATTATTGACCAATACCGGGATGATCATCGGTGATGATGAGCAGCGAGGAATGAATAATGTATTAAATGCGGCTGCACTCACCTATGTCGCGGCGCTTGTTGCAGCAGTCATGCAGCTGCTTTACTTTGTCTCCTTAGTCGGTGGTATTGGAAGACGGCGCTAGGCGTAAGGATATGCTTAACCTTCGTGGGAGAATTTAAAGGTCATCTCGCGTGAAGGTTGGTATAATCCAACCTATGCGGAAGTTTATCCTCGCCATTGCCTTACTTCTTGGGTTTATTTTCGTTGTCGCCAAGCTCACAGAATTACAAACAATCGCACAAACACTCCAAAGGGGGATTTGGTGGTTTATAGGTCTGGCTCTCATCGTCGAGTTCTTATGGACGATTAATTGCGGGGCATCCTTCCGGGCGATTTACCGCGGTATGGGGATCGAAGAGCGAATTGGTACACTCTCACTGATCGTATCCGCAGCCAATTTCATGAATATCGTTGCACCATCTGGTGGAGTTAGTGGGATAGCGATTTTTATCAGCGAGGCACGGCGTAGAAATTATTCTGCTGCAAGGGTCGCGGCTGCGGGTGTGCTGTATTTACTGTTTGATTATCTGGGCTTGATAGCGGTCTTAGTCGTAGGTCTGGTGATCCTGATCAGGCGCAACGACCTGTCAATCGTTGTGATCCTGGCTTCGGCGGCTATGTTTGCTCTGGCAATGCTATTCACCTACTTGATCAACCTTGGTATGCAGTCTGCGGTCTCATTTGGGAACGCCCTGGCGAAAATTTCACGCATAATCAACAGGATCATGCGTCCGTTCATTCACCGTGATTACCTGTCGGAGGCGCACGCGCACGAATTCGCCCAGGAAGCTGCGGAAGGTCTAATCTTAATGCGCAGTCAGCCGCGCAGCATCCTCCTGCCCCTGATGTTCGCTATGACCAACAAAGCTGCCCAAATCGTTATCCTGATCCTGGTATTCTTAGCTTTTGAAATTCCAATCTCGATTGGAACAATCATTGCCTGTTTCAGTATCAGCACCCTGTTTGTGATCATTTCACCCACACCTGCTGGTCTCGGAGTGGTGGAAGGTGCGCTCACATTGGCACTAACTTCAATGTATATTTCCCTTGAAGATGCGGCTGTGATCACGCTCAGTTATCGCGGGATTACCTTCTGGTTACCTATGCTGGTGGGGATGATCTCGCTGCGTGCCCTCGAGAAGGTGGGGGTACAACCCAACCCGAACAATAATAAAATTAATGTTTGACCAAACCCCATCCTTCGTGTATAATCCAAATTCGTTTAATAGACTAGATATAATATCTCAAAGGAATTAGGTAACACAGAATGCCAAAGCGAACTTATCAACCAAAAATTCGTCGCCGTCTGCGTGTGCATGGCTTCCGGCAGCGAATGTCAACAGCTGATGGGAGGAAGGTATTGAAAGCCCGCCGCCTCAAAGGTCGTTATCGTCTTACCGTAAGTAAAAATAATCACGTTAAGAAGATCAACTGGCGTGGGTGAACCGCAATTTCCGACTGAAACAATCCACCGATTTCAAGCGGGTGAGGCGTTCTGGAAAGTCTTATGCCCACCCGTTTATTGTGTTGGTTGTGCTGCCTGGTGAAGGTGAAAGCACTTTGTTCGGTGTGATCGCCGGCCGGACAGTGGGCAGCGCAGTTGAGAGGAATAGAGCCAAGCGGTTGATACGGGAAGCCATCCGTCCCCTGCTCCCAAAGGTTCAACCGGGTTGGAAGGCGGTCCTAATTGCTCGGAAGCCGATAGTCAATGCTGAACTGATCGAAATACGAGTATGCCTGCAAGAGCTCCTCACCCGAGCTCATTTATTGAACGATGGTAATGAATAACGAAACTTTGCAAGAATCTGATAGCCACACAGAACCTCGCTTGCGCGATCTGCCGGTAACTTTTTGGAACTTGCCACGTATACCATTATTGGCGCTGATCCGCTTTTACCAGCTAACTTTCTCGCGTACATTACCGCCTAATACTTGCCGTTTTTATCCGACCTGTTCTCATTATGGCTACCAAGCGATCTATAAATACGGCGCGATCAAAGGCAGTTTAATGGCAGGTTGGCGGATTTTGCGTTGTAATCCATTCAACCGTGGAGGATTTGATCCTGTACTATAGAAAAGATAACCGATGAAATCTAATAAAATATACCTGATCAGCACATTGCTCTTATTAAGTATTTTTATATCCGCCTGCAGTAGCTCTGTTTATGCCTCCACGAGCTGGCACGGCTTGACCGCTGACACCAATTTCGCATACCTTGCCGCGGGCACCCAAGTCTATGCAGTTGACCTCAATACCGGCACTCAAAAATGGAAGTTTCAAGATAAGCCTAATGTAAAGGGATTTTACGCCAACCCCGTCCTGACTCCAGATGGGCAGCTACTCGTCCCAAGTTATGACCACTTTTTATATAGTGTCGATCCAAACACCGGTATTCAGAAATGGAAGTCAGAAGACTTAAAGAACCGCTTGATTGCCAGCCCGTTGGTTATTGATAATAACATTTACCAACCCTCCTCGGATGGGTACATTTATAAAATTAGTTTAACAGACGGGACTACAAGTTTAAAGATACCCACCAACAATGAGCCATTATGGGCTCAACCTGCTACTGCCCCCAACTGTGGATGCATCTACATAGCATCGATGGATCATAATGTCTATTCCTTCGATTCTGGATCGGGGAGGCAGTTGTGGAAAACCACTGAAGACCTGGGTGGTTCCATCGTTGGAAAACCTGCAGTTGGGCTTGATGGCACATTGTATGTTGGGACATTCGGCAGCCAGCTGGTAGCGTTGGACGGTGCGACTGGAAGTGTCAAATGGCGCTTCTCCACCAAGGATTGGGTGTGGGCAGGTCCGGCATTGGATAATAACATCCTCTACTTTGGCGACCTGTCTGGGAATTTCTATGCGGTCAATGCTTCCGATGGTACCTCAGTGTGGGCTTTCAAGCCGAATAACTCCATCGTGGATACACCGGTGATCTCTGGGACGAATATTTACCTGACGACCGAAGCAGATTCCCTTTACACGATCAGTACTGCGGGAACAATTTCGAACACCGCTGTGGTCGGCGGAATTATCTATACCGCACCGGTCATTACCGGGGATAAAATTCTCGTCGCACCTACCGGTTTCGGCACTACCCTGCTGGTGGCCCTCAACCTGGAAAACCCAAACAGTTCTCAAAAATGGGCCTTCACTCCAGTGAAGTAATGATATAAGATAAATACGGAGAACATCCATTATGTGGAATACCATCATTCTCACCCCCATGACGAATGTCTTGATCTGGATCTATAACTTCTTCTTCCATAATTTCGGCATCGCCATCATCCTGTTTACCATTGTGATCCGCCTGATCACCTTTCCTTTGACTGCTTCACAGCTGAAGGGTCAGAAAAAAATGCAGGAACTGAACGGCTCAAAGAAGTGGCAGGAAATCCAGAAAAAATACAAGGATGATAAGGAGAAACTGGCCCAGGAGCAGATGAAAATATATAAGGAATTGGGCATCAACCCGCTAGCATCCTGCCTGCCATTGCTGATCCAATTCCCGATCATGATCGGTTTATACCAATCCATCTCGCTCGCCATGGCTCAGGCACCCATCCAATTATTGAACCTCAGCCGGAGCCTGTATGCATTCATCCCCGCATCCGTACTCATCCCGGTTAACAGTAAATTCTTGTGGATGAACCTCGGCTTACCCGAGTCAGCAACTCCGTTATTTACTCTGCCTTTTGCTCTGCCCATTATTGGTTATGGTGTCCCCATAATGACCATCCTGGTGGTGCTCACCACATACCTGCAATCCAAATTAATGACCCCCGCTTCAACCAATCCCAATGACCAGGGTGCGCAGATGTCAAAATCGATGAACCTGATGATGCCCCTCATGATGGGATTTATCACATTCTCACTCGCCTCGGGGTTGGCACTGTATTTTATCGTCAGCAACCTGCTGGGTATTGCGCAGTACGCGATGATGGGCAACGTCAATTGGAGCAATCTGCTGCCCAAACGAAAAGCCGTCAGCACAAAATGACCTACACACCTGGGGACATCCGGATTGAGATAAACCTATGAACTCACAACGTGCGACCATCGAAATCATCGCTCCAACCATCAATGAAGCTATTGAAAAAGGTCTGGCTGATCTGGAATTAACCCGCGACGAGGTTGATATTGAAATACTTGATGAAGGCAGCCGGGGATTGTTCGGTCTTGGTTCTCATCAAGCCAGGGTGCGCCTCATCGTAAAGCAAAACATGTCAGAAACAGCTGACACAGATATAAGGTCGTCAGCCAGCGAAGTTCCATTCATCGAAGAAGTAGAGGAAGAGCCTACTCCCAAACCTATCCGCATCCCACCCGCCAATGCAAAAGAGGAGATTCCTTTGCATGTAGCACAGGAAACCGTCACCGAGCTACTTAGCAAGATGAATATCGAGGCCCAGGTGCAAGCATCATATAGCGAAGTGGACGAAGAACGCGGTACGCGGGCTATTCTGGTAGATGTGAACGGTAAAGATTTAAGCGTATTGATTGGCAAGCGCTCGGAAACGCTGAACGCGTTACAATATATCTCCCGCTTGATCGTCAGCAAGGAGCTGGGGGAAAACGTCACCCTGGTCATCGATGTGGAAGGATACCGCACCCGCCGCGAGCGCCAGTTACGCCAGCTCGCTCACCGCATGGCTGAGCAAGCGATGAAGACGGGACGCAAACAAATCCTTGAGCCTATGCCGCCTAATGAACGCCGCATTATCCACATGGAGCTGAGGGAAGATGCCCATGTAACCACCGAAAGTTTCGGTGAAGAACCTCACCGAAAGGTGACCATCATTCCCAAAGAATAACCCTCGCCCAACCGGGTGCTGTCCTGAAGCTTAGGACAGCATCTTTTTTATTTCAGGTATAATTTATTCATGTTCAGCCTTTCCACGCTTGAACCTATTAATTATCTAATTATCGGGCATCTAACCATCGATCTGACACCCTCCGGACCGGATATAGGTGGTACTGCCGCCTATGCCAGCCTGACCGCCAATGCCCTGGGTCTGCGGGTGGGGATTGTCACCTCCTGGGGTGCAGAAGTGCCGCTTGGAAAACTAAAACATATTCCCATCATAAGCTACCCTGCCGAACATTCGACCACTTTCGAGAACATCTACACCGATAAGGGACGAGTGCAGGTCGTGCATACCGTTGCCCCGCGCCTGGATTATCACCTCATCCCTGAACCCTGGAGGCAGGCGCCTATCGTCCACCTTGGACCGGTTGCCCAGGAAGTGGAGCCGGGACTGGTCAGACATTTTCCCAACTCATTGGTCGGGGTCACACCCCAGGGCTGGCTGCGTGCCTGGGACGAACAAGGGCACGTCCACTCAACCGAATGGCCCGAAGCTGCCTTCACGCTGCAGCAATCGGGTGCGGCCATCTTGAGTATTAATGATGTGCAAAATGATGAGGCGCGGATCGAAGAATTGGCTTCAGCTTCACGCATCCTGGTCATCACTGAGGGTGCTGCTGGGGCGCGAGTTTATTGGAACGGAGACGTCCGCCGCTTCAGACCACCTCAGATGGTCGAGGTGGATTCCACCGGCGCGGGTGACATATTTGCTGCCGCCTTTTTTACCCGCCTTTATCTGACGCGCGATCCGTGGGAATCTACCCGGTTTGCCAATCAAATCGCGGCCACCTCAGTTACACGCCATGGGTTGGATGGTATTCCCACACCCGAGGAAATCCAGGAATATTTAATCGAGGTACTTTAATGGGGCGGATCTATACGATTGCCAACCAGAAAGGCGGAGTTGGGAAAACCACCACCGCAGTCAATCTGGGAGCATTCCTGGCAAGTTTGGGTCAGCGCACCCTGCTGGTAGACTTGGATCCCCAGGCAAATGCCACTTCCTGCCTGGGTATCGATAAACAGAAAATAAATAACAGCGTCTATGAAGTCATTATCGGAGCAACGCCGGCGCTTAAAAACATCCTGTATAACCAGCGCCTGAACCTATCCCTCCTGCCATCCTCGCCTGCTCTGGCTGGCGCTGAGATCGAGCTGGTATCGGTCATCGCCAGAGAAACCAGGCTGAAAGAAGCTCTGTTTTCCATCATTGAACGCTACGACTATATTCTCATCGATTGCCCACCATCACTCGGTTTACTCACCCTGAATGGCGTAGTTGCAGCCAAAGATGGCGTGATCATTCCGGTGCAATGCGAATTTCTGGCATTGGAAGGCATCGGTCAGCTCAATCAGACATTAGGGCGCATCCGCAGTGCGCTCTTTCCAGGTTTACGTGTGCGTGGTGTCATCTTAACCATGTTCGACGTGCGCACCAAGCTCAGCGCAGATGTCGTCCAAGAAATCAAACATCACTTTTCAGGCCAAGTATTTACCACCATCATCCCTCGATCGGTCCGCCTGGCAGAAGCGCCGTCCTATGGACAGCCAATTTCGATTTATGCCCCGGGATCGAACGGTGCCCTCGCTTATTCCAACCTGGCACGCGAGATCCTGGCGGGTGATGGAGTCCTGATCCCCGAACCGGTTCAAACTTTGGTGAGAATAGAATGACGAAAAAGACAGGTCTTGGCAGAGGGCTAGATGCCCTCATTCCGGAAGGGGAATTTACACCTGAATCTCCTTCCATAACCCCCACAAGCGGGTATGAGACGATCCCCATTGATAACATCCGCCGCAACCCACGCCAACCGCGCTCTCAAATCGATCAGGTAGAGCTGGCCGAGCTCGCAGCTTCTATCAAGGAGAACGGCATCCTGCAACCCCTGATCGTATCTCCAGCGGAAGAGCCGGGTCAATTCACACTGATTGCCGGTGAGCGAAGGCTCCTAGCTGCTCAAATGGCTGGCTTAGAATCAGTCCCTGCAGTTGTGCGCGAAGCCTCAGAGCTGCAGCGCCTTGAATTAGCCCTCATTGAGAACGTCCAGAGGGCAGATCTTACCCCGCTTGAGGCGGCGGAAGCGTACCGCCAGCTGGTAGACGATTTCAACCGATCGCATGAGCAGATCGCCCAGCAGCTGGGGAAGAGCCGGGTGGCTATCACCAACACCTTGCGCCTGTTAAAATTACCCGAGGATGTGCGTCAAGCCCTTGCCGGCGGTGAAATAACTGAGGGGCATGCGCGTGCTTTGCTAGGTCTGCCCAATGACCAGGCGCAATCAGCCGTCCTTCAGGCAATTATCAAGCATGACCTAAATGTGCGGAAGACCGAGGAACTGGTGCGTAAGTATCTCGGTCAGCGCCCACCTCCACAATCGAAACAAGCCCCAAAACCGGATGTCAGCTTCCTCGAAGAACGTTTACGAGAACGGTTGGGGACTCGCGTCAGCCTCAGGCCAAGTAAAAAAGGTGGTACCTTGGTAATCCATTATTATTCGGATGAAGAATTGGACGCGTTGGTGATGCGTATCCTCGGTCAGGCTGTCTGACCAGCACTATATGCTCGTCATCTACAACGCGAATCTTCATACTTTTGATCCCCAACACCCAATTGCATCAGCCATTACCATCGATTTCGGGAAGGTCATTGCAGTGGGCACGGATGATGAAATCCTATCCTCTTTCGCGATTACCAAAAGACTCAATGCAGATGGCCGTACGATCATCCCGGGTCTCACCGACGCACATATCCACCTGGAAGATTTCGCCCTAAGCTTACAAAAAGTCGACTGTGAGACCACCACCCGGGAGGAATGCTTGCGCCGCACCGCGGCCCGCGTGAAGGCTGCATCTCCTGGTGAGTGGATCCTTGGTCATGGCTGGAACCAGAATAATTGGGCTGATGGCTACGGCACTGCATCACTTTTGGATGTCATCGCTCCGAATAACCCGGTCTATCTCACCCACAAATCGCTCCACTGTGCCTGGGCCAATTCCACCGCGTTACACCTGGCCGGCATCACCCGTGATACACACGACCCCGTTGGGGGTTTGATTGAGCGCTTGTCTGATGGTGAAGCGGATGGAATTTTATTCGAATCGGCCATGGGTATCCTCGATCAGGTTATCCCAGCTCCGGGCTTCGAGCAGGTGGTAAGGGCTATCCAAACCTCCATTCCTATGCTTTGGAGCATGGGCCTCACCGGTGTGCATGACTTCGACGGCAGCCGCTGCTTCTCAGCACTCCAGGTGCTGCATCAGCGAGATCAGCTCCAGCTGCGTGTGCTGAAGGGTATTCATCTGGAAGACTTACCTCACGCGATCGAATTAGGGCTGCGGTCAGGCTTTGGTGATGACATGCTGCGGATGGGTGCGTTAAAATTATTTTCCGATGGTGCCCTTGGACCGCACACCGCAGCCATGCTGGCGCCGTACGAGGATGACCCAACCAACTGCGGCATCCTGATGCTGGACGCAGACGCTTTATATGAGCATGGGCGACTTGCCGTTGAAAATGGCATCAGTCTGGCCGTCCATGCCATTGGTGACCGGGCCAATCGCGAGGTATTATCTGGCTATGCGAAACTGCGTGAGTTTGAACACAGCTTAACTACCCCCTCGTCCCCTCCCATGCGCCATCGCATCGAACATGTCCAGGTGATCGATCCGTGTGACCTGCCGCTAATCTCGAAACTCGATCTGATCGCCTCCATGCAGCCCATCCACGCCACTTCGGATTCGCTGATGGCCGATCGCTTTTGGGGAAAGCGCTCCGCCTTCGCCTACGCCTGGCGGAGCCTGTTATCCAGCCAAGTCCCGCTGGCATTCGGTTCTGACGCCCCGGTCGAATCACCCAACCCCTTTTGGGGTATCCACGCTGCAGTCACGCGCAAGCGAGCGGATGGAAATCCCTCACCTCGAGGCTGGTACCCGGAACAGTGCTTGAGCATTGATGAAGTACTGCAAGCTTATACCACCGGCCCTTCCTTTGCAGCTGGGATGGAAGACCGACTGGGGAAGCTGATGCCGGGTTATCTGGCTGATCTATTGATATTAAGTGAAAACCCCTTTACCTGTTCACCTGAAACCCTTTTAAACATCCATCCCATGGCGACCATGGTGGGAGGGGAATGGGTATTCTCCGAGCTCGAATAAAAAAAGCGCCGGGTAAGATTCCAGCGCTTATGATTAGCGTATCGGATCGCTTTTATGGCACGCTGCCCATGGTCAGCGGCTCGGTGCGCACCAGGTCGCCAATGACCACCAGGCGGTTCAGGTAGGTGTGCGAATCCTGGTCCCAATCCACGCATGTGATCAGCGAAATCTGAGGGTTATCGGTGGAAAGAGTCACAGACATATCCCCATCATCCGTCACCTTGCTTTCCCGCACCTGGTAAGTATAAACATTTTGCTCAGTATAAATGAGCACCAGCTCGCCCCTCGGTAGCTCATCCAGATGACGGAACGGACCATCCCCCATCCCAGCCACGGTAACATGCCCAGCCAAGGCCGTATTGCTCCCCAACCCAGGCCAGGAAGTATTTCCCATCCAGGCTACTTCCTGCCTTAAACCGGCGATCAACCAGGTCAGACCGTCATATGGCACATATTTGACCTCCGTATCCAAATTTAGGATCGGGATGACGATCCGGGTCACATCGCTTGTGTCTGGACCAGCTTCACCTGGCTGAGGTGTGATGGAGATCACTGGAGTGGGGACAGGATAATTGGGTAGAGTCACGATGGGAACGATAGGTACGATGCTATCAGGTGTGGAAAATGCTGATGCTGGTTGGTGCGGCAGGATGGTTGCAGATGGTTCGATAGCCTGCCCCTGAGCGAGGATTCCATCTGTCGTGGGGGTATGGTTATATACCTGGACCAGCTTGGACTGGGTGAATACACCAGAGAATGTTATTGCGACCACAAAGCCAACCAGGAACAGGATTGCGCCACCGACGGTTATCCACAGCTTGTTCGGCTGGCTGCGAGCTTTTGACCAGAATGCCACCAGGAGTAATAATATCGCACCAATAACCATCAGTAACGCCCCAGGGATCATCACCGCTGGCCTAATGCCAGTTTCCCGCCAGTTCAAGGGCAGCTGTCCGGTACCGGGTAGGGTTTGATACTGAACTGTATAAAGTGCACCAGCATTTTTCACGATGGAGTTATTAAGGGCATCCGTATAGGTTAGCCAGGCGGTATCGGTCGCTGATGTTGTAAAGGTAAGGGTTGAATTAACTCTAGCGGTTGCGACGATGGTAACGACAACGCCAGGGTTGACATTT
>JBGPBQ010000054.1:0-17139 GCA_041481345.1 Anaerolineae bacterium | reverse complement strand
TTGTTATCAGGATAATAATGAGGTTAATTATACTTGTCAAGCCATAGCAGATAATGAGATTTTAATAATTCCAAGCGAAGGTTAATCTGCAATACCAGTGATCGCATACTTGGAATAAACGTCTTAATAATGCAAATCGACCTGGCTGAGGTGCAATCCTCCAGGTTCCAGTCTCACAGAGACTGATCTCGATGGCCCTAATAGTCATCTTCATTAATACATGTCTAATGGTATTTGCTTGACAAAGGAGGGAGGCGGGAATAAAATTTTTCTGTACCACCGATGCTGCTTGCGATAAGTGAGCGAATAAGCCATATACAGATCGATATTTAAAGGAGGAGTTGATCATGACCCATATTATTACAAGTTTGTGCTTGCGTGATTCTGGATGTGTTGATGTATGCCCGGTAGAATGTATCGTTGGGGGTAAGCCAATCGATCAATACCCCTGGTTTTATATCGACCCTGATACCTGCATCGATTGTGGTGCTTGCATCCCGGAATGCCCGTTCGAAGCTATTTTCCCGGAAGACGAAGTCCCATCAGCTTATAAAGCCAAAGGTGGTGAGAAGGTCAACCTGGTCGGTCTGACCGAGCATTATGATGGAGTCGACCACCATGGTAAACCTGTGGTCTTAAACACCGTTGGAACGTTAAAAGCTGGAGAAGTGGTAGACCTGACCAAAGATATCCAGCCAAATTATGATTTCTACACTAAAGGACCTGGCTATAAAGCCAATGAGTAATAAAACCGCATAGGTTGGCCGTGTAAACACTCCAGGCAGCCCAATGCGGTGAATGTGCAGGTAGATTATTATATAAATAACAGCCGGCGGGTTTTCCCGCCGACTGTTTTTAAATCATCTACCTGGTGGTCTCCAGCTTTAGACTACCGGCACCCATTTTCGCCTGGATAGTAATTTTATAACCGCTGCCAGACAGCTGGTAAGTATTGCCCACCTGTCCCCATGCACCACTTGTGTTGACTGATACCAGGCTGCTCTCATTTGAAAGCACTACCGGCACACCTGTCGGGACGATGACGGTGACACTACTGACACCAGATTCGATGCTCACGGTCATATCACGCTGCAGCTTACCGCTGAAATCGAGCGTATAACTCCCAGCCCCGCTGCTGAAAGTCACATCGCTGACGTTGGCGTCCCCCAGCCCTTTTACGGATACCTCCGAGGCGCCGGTGGTGTATTTAAGGGTGGTCATCTCAACCAGGTTGGGCTTCGAGAAGCTCAAATCGACCTTGGAGGCGCCATCAGTGACGTCCAGGCTGTGGATCGAAAGCCCGCCGAGCTCGAAATTGCCTTGGTAGGCTCCCGCCTTGATGACCAAATTCATCGGGCTGGTCCCAAGGGATAAGTCCCATTCATTGATCACATTCGAATTCAGGGTTGGGAGCCCATTCAGCTTCAGATTACCCTGTTCCATGCTGATATCAGAGCTGTTACTGGTGATAACCGGCTTGAAGTCGGTTACATTATAGGTAGCAGTACCACTGACCAGCGCATAAGCGGAGCCGGGTTGCAGGTTTAATTTTCCTGCCCCAAAGGACAGAGTCACATTGGCGGTCGCCGTCTTATCTGCCAGGGGAGGTATGTTGATATTCTCCGTCACAGTCGGTCCGGTTTTAACCTGAGTATTGGGAAGGTTGAATGTTACTGAGCACGCCAGGCTGACCACGGCGAGGATTACGATGGGAACAAGGATCATTTTTCGGTTCACAAGAGCCTCCAATTTTTAGATTTCTGTAGATATATACGTATCACATACAATCAGGTTGCAGACTGCGAATATGATCTTCAAACCATTTGCATAACCGGACCATAAATAATGTATGTTTTATCGAGCTGGAAATAGCTAAATTTGATCCCCACCTAAACCCTGCATTTCGGAGAAAATGAAAAAAATAGGATTCAGGCGGGTTAGATTCAAGTATACATTAACGCCCCACCAAGGGTAGGAAATTAGGTTTGGTCAGCACAAAAACATGGGCTTGCCGTTGCCAGCTGTGACCATTTCCATCTGAAATCGTGGCAGTGTTGATTATAGTAGTCGGCGAGATAATCCCCGCGTCCACGGTGGCATCAAAACGGATGACCACATCCAGCGCAGAGCTGACTGCTCCGTTCCAGGTTACCTTCCCGTTTATGTAGCTGGCGCTACCGGACGAGGCCCACAGGTTGCCAGCGAAAGTTAGTTCTGGAGCCAGCGGATCAGTCAGGCTGGCATTGTTCAACCTCTGACCGAGATTACGCAGGGTGATGGTATAGGTTATCACATCTCCAGGGTTTGCATTCACCAGGCTGGAGCTCTTGGTCGAATCTCTAAGCGTCGGCAAGCTGGCATTTGAAAGATTCCCGTCCCGCTGATAATCCCCGCGCCCGGTTCCCCACAGGATCGTCGCATGCTCAGTGCCTGGCAGGTCATAAGCGACAATGCCGGAATTGGCTGTCAGTAGGACAACTTCTAAATCGGAATCGGAGTCTATATTCGCCAGAGTTGGTGCAGGTAATGCGCCGTTCCAATCTTCACCGCCAAAGGCATCAGGTAGGCTGACTTCGTATATTGGATTCCCCAGATAATCCAGGATGTGCAGCTTACCGGTTGTATAGCTGCCTTTTTGCGTCCATGAGGTGAAGATCACCTCAGCATAACCGTTGTCATCCAGGTCGGCAATCACTGGCTCGGAGGCAAAGCGATAAAAACCTTCCACCGGGTTATTCACGGAGTATGGCCAATTCCCATGCTCGGTTTTATCCAACCAGAAAGCATGCATACGACCATCGTAGGAGGGATAGACGATTTCCATCTGCCCATCCCCATCCAGGTCAGCCACCGCCGGGTTGGGCTGGTTGTTCTCAATCACGTTATAATCTTCGGTCAGCGGAGCACCTGTGTCTACGGGCACGCTCTGCCAATCAAACTCACCATCATTGAAACGGCTTCGATCAGCATTAAATATGTAAACACCGTCATATCTACTGGGTGGATAGCCTGCATAGCAGTCATATACATTACCAGTCGCCACCACTTCCTGCACACCGTCTCCGTTCACGTCGGCAATAACACTCGGTCCATCGGCGAAGTTGGTGCGGTAGCTTTCAGCACGCACCCCGTTGCACTCTCCCCAACCGCGCAGCTCGACTAACAAGCTCTCCCATACTCCCACCTTGCCCCAGCCTTTATCACCATACATCGCATTGGCTGGGATCTGAGTCCCGTCGGCTTTATAAGCGCAGATGTAATGCACGTCTGATGGGACTACGACTTCATTGGCTTTATCGCCATCTATATCACCTGCAGAGCCATTGGCATTAAAGACGCCCCACGCATATCCGCTGTCGTTGCTTAATTGAGGCCAACCGGGTCGCAGCAAGCCATTTGGTTCATACACCCAGGTGTTGATCTGACTATCCACAGCCCCGGTGACGATGACTTCCATGAGGCCATCGCCATCCAGGTCGCTTACCAATAATCCCCGCAGCTCAGGAGTGATTGGATGTTGAGGCCAGCCTGGCTTGAAATAACCCTGTGAGTTGTAAACAGATACCCAACCCCCGCTGTGGGCGGTAACGATTTCCAAGGCGCCATCTTGATCAATGTCAGCTACGACGATACCCGGCCAGGTGCGTCCGACATTGGGTGCATTTGGCTCTGCACGGTCATGCCCGGAGGACATTTTCCATTCCAACGCCCCGGTCGACCCATCGAGTACAAAGATGGAATAAGCTGATGCAATTACTTCAACCTGCCCATCACCATCCAAATCTGCCGTGGCAGGCGACGAGTACCAGCCTGTCTCACACCAGGAACTGTAGCACCCCCCCAGCTGCCACTTCAATACAGGTGCCCCAAATGAAGCCTTCGCTTGCGCAGGTTGATTCGCTCCGCTAGTTGCGAGGATGGCTGAGAAACCGAGGCAGATTATCAAGCGTAGGAATTTCGTTGAATGGTAATTCAGTCTGTTCATAACTGCCCTCCGTGGATGGGAAGAATGTCTATAGAAAATTTAGCTTAAGGCGAAAAAATTAATCCAAAATGTTATGATATGTAATTTGAAATTCTGTGCTCACTCTCTATGTAAAAGTACTGCTTTTGTTATTACCCTTGACTGGCTATCCTCACAGTGATATTACCTACCAAATTCTAACCCAAAACGCCCCTTTCTTGGGGCGTTTTGGTATGCACCCTTGACAAACGAGGCTGATATGTCTTCGCTTGTCCCATTAGATACCCCCACGTACGCTGTTTCTGAGGTTAATCTCGTTCCACCGGATGATTATTTGATGAAACAAATGGCCATCCTCGCTTCCCGCATGTTCTTGATCAATAAGTCGCTCAAAGTATTTCGCGAGAAGTATCCCGATCGCCCAATGTATGACGCCTCACAATGAGATGGAGGCGCTAGCCTACCAGGGGTTCCGATCCCCATCCTGGAACGGGCGGCCCAGCTGCAGCTGGAACACAGCACAGCGTACGATATGCCGTATGGCACAGATGCGTTCCGGAAAGTCGTTTTGGAGAAGTATTGGCAGGTTGCCACCCAGCTGGGATTGGCACCTGGTAATATATTAGCGTCTGCTGGTGGACGGGATGCGTTAGTCAAAGCTTATCAGGCAATGCTGGCATTGGGATATGGACGTATCGGAGATGTGATTGCGCACGGACAGCGTGCCCATTCAAGCGCCGCTTCCTCTCCATCAGATCTGACTGATAGACTGCTTAGCGCACATAATGATCTCACAATGAAACTTGGTTTACACCTGACATTAAAAAGCGAGTGTGGCTGGCAGTCACAGCTGCGGATGCCGTTTATTCAGGTCGGTACTCCCGGGGTGTACAATGTCACCCCCGATTATAGCGTGCTCGGTGTTGAGCTGCGTCCCATCCCGCAGGACAATCTGGTGGACATTCAAGCTGAGCTGCTAAATTATTGCCGCGATCACGAATTAGAGCTGAAAATCCACGTGATGGAAAACGGCATCAAATGCTCACCATCCAATCCATATCTGACTGCTTTGAAAAACACGGTTCGTACCCTTTCTGGCGCAGAGCCGAAAATTGGGTACAAGCTGCCTGCCACCAGCGCCCGATTTGCTCCAAACGGACAAGGTGTGGTGTGGGGGCAAAGTGGAATTGGTCCACATTCCAAGGAAGAGCGCCATTTCATCCCAAGTATTTTGCCGTCCTATCGAGCATTACAGGGACTAGCGGAACAACTTGAGCTGATATCGGCTTGACCCCATTTTATTAACGATCAAACCAGGAGAAAAACCTATCCAATGGTTATTTTGTAGATATTAATTACTTGCGAGCAAGAGTACCATTAATAGTTATCACTAGACCAAACAGCGGTCAGTATCCTAATACTGGCCGCTGGTTTATATACCCATTGATTGAAAAATTCTCTGTCAAAAGGGAATTGACACTAAATAATTGAATTATCTTAGGCTGGCAAGCTGCCTCTTATCAATCGCCATAGCATCTGGACGATCTTCACCGCGTTCACGATGATCACGATGATAAACACGAAGATTAGCACCTGGTTCAATAGCGACTGGAGCGTGCCTTCCAACCCCTGTAGACCCAGCGCACCTTGCAGAGTGTACAAATATTGTATGTTAGACATCAAACTGGCGGCGAGGGCGATAGTAAATCCACTTAACACGATCGAGAATATACGTGAGCCCGACTGCCAGGCACCTTTGCGCAGCAGGATTACATCCTGTATGATCGTTAGCACCCACAGCAAGTCGAACCAGACAATATAGGGGGTGAAGGCTGAGGTAAGGACAGGCGTGAAAATCCAGGTACCATTGATATTGTTGTAAATGCCCACCCGGTCAAGATAGAAGTTGAAGATGATCAGTCCTACCAGGGTGAAGAAAATCTCTGTGATCAGCTCGCCGCGTTTAATCTTATCCGGTTGGCTGATGGCTTTCAGGCTGTGGGGATCCCATTCCTGGTCCTTCGTTGGGAATTTAAACTCCGGCAGGGCCCACTGCAGGATGGCGAAGATTAGGACGATGTTGCCAAAGGCCTGGACAACTACGGATAAGGTGGTTCCGACCGATTTGAACACCTCGGTAAACAACTCAAACCCGGTTATCGAAACCGTCCGGCTGAATCCTACCCAAAACCCAACCAATGAGAGGACCGCAATGATGGGTAGCACGATGCGTAAAACCAAGAGGAAGGTTGGGAACAAACGTGGCCCGATCAGATATTTTTCCGGCAGGTAGGGGGCGACGATTTTCTCAGGTGGTCCGAACTGCTTCAACACGTCTGCCATCATTTCGTCATCTGGGGCACGCCCCTCGGATTTGCTGCGATCATCCAGCGCATCCTGGATCAGCGAGCGGATCTCGGTAACGGTATCCTTGCGCAGCCTGGCTGGCAGGATATCACTCACAGCAGTCAGATAGCGGTCAATTAAGGTATCCATATTCTTCCTCCTATATTTTAATTAAGCATGCGGCCCATCATATGGACCATGCTTTCCCATTCCTTAATAAGCCTGGGCAAGACTGCCTGTCCTTCCGGGCTGAGGACGTAATAACGGCGCGGCCGGGCATCTTCCAGGCGCCAGTGTGAGCTGAGCAAGCCCTGCGATTCCAATCGGCGCAGCAAGGGGTAAAGCGTGCCCTGGTCGATTTCAAGTCCCTTTTCCGCCAGGGATTTCATCAGCGAATAACCATATTGTTCCTGATTGCATTGGCTGAGCACTGCCAGGACGATCACCCCGCGCCGCATTTCCAGTATCAGGTTATCAATTGATGGTAAATTATCCATGTCAACTATCCTCTGTTGCATTATACTATGCATTAAACAGTAAGTCAAGAGTCATAACATTCCGGTTTAGAAGTAATATTCAAGTGTAGTGACTACCTGAAATTTACAACACTAAGGATTTATAGCAGACTTTAACATTGAACGCCCGATTTCTTGCACCAGCTGAGCGTTGTCCTCTTCCAATATAACCGCAATTGCTAGGGGTGCTCCCTTCCACTCGGGTAAGGATCCTCCCAGGTACCATGAATAGCCGTTGTAACCAAGGTTGGCACTCTCAATAATGGATGAATCTTTTTTACCCGAGGCAACTACCTCCCAGATGGGCATATCGCCTGATGCAAGGGCTTTGGCGATAGTATCAGCGACCGGAGCCGTGATGACTTGCACCGGCTGCCCACTGGCGGGCAACATCACCCAACCTGACTGGGGAGTATCGACTGTCATTACCAACCGTGGGACGGGTCGCTCTCCATGATTACTCAAAGTGGCTGCGGAAAGGGCTATCTGCAAGGGGCTAACCTGGAGGAGCGCACCTGTTTGAGGATCGGTGTGTTGTCCAGCGATATAGGCGGGAAGATCAGAAATGGCATCTGGCCTGGTGGAGCTGAGGGTCTCAACGGGGAATGTCGGAGCGGTGTACAATCCAAAACCATCCAGAAGAGTGATCAATCCCTGATCGGTCATGCTTGAAACCAGCTGTCTGACAGCCTCAGTACATCCTGCTGATATGACTTCTCCCCAGGTGAGTCCGCTTGGCACAAGCGCGCAATCAGTCAGGTCAGTGGCTTTAATTTGATTTCCTGGGTTCTGAGGGTTGGCGGCCAGCAAGAAGCCGCCCAGGGCATTCCCGACCGGGTACATGCCCATGCCTGCCCGGTCGAAAAGTGGTGAGCCTGGGTCATTCACCAGTGTCTCCCAGGTGGCACTCAATGTATTGGCATCGAAATTTGGGCTGTTGGCCATGGCCAAGACCTCACCAGTTTGTGCATTAAGTAATACCAGTGCGCCCCGGTGACCTGCTAATAATTCGTCAGCCTTAGCCTGCAGGTCGGAGTCCAGGCTCAGGCGTACGTCCAACCCGGGGGGCGGCTGACCATACAGCAGGTGCTCCCACCATAAAGTCAGCGCTGGGTAACCCTTCAAGCCGCGCAGGTAAGGGTCCAGACTGGCTTCGAGGCCAGCCTGCCCATAGACGGGGTCCGTATATCCGACCAGTGGGCCCAGCGCAGCATAAGAATAAGAGCGCTGGATCTCTCCAGGCACGCCAGTGGATTCTGCCAGCGGGTTAGCATGACTATCGAGGATCGACCCACGTTTCACATAACGGTCGGCGATCGTGCGACGGGGGTTATCAGTACGGGTCAGCAGGTCAGGTCCGCGCACCAGGTTCCACCACCCAAAAATCACGGCAGTACCTGCCAGACCCAGTATCAACCCACCTGAGATAAGTAGATTTAGATTCGTTTGGGCCTTTAAAATCTCTGGCTGCAGCCCCAGGACCTCCTCGCTGCGGGCACTGATGAGCAGCAGGCACAACAACTCGAAAAAGGATACCAGCAGGGATGAGCCGCCATAGGAAACAAACGGCAGTGTTACACCGGTGAGGGGCAGCAGCCTCAAGTTGCCGGCGATGATCAGGATGCTCTGCCCGACCAGATGAACTACCAGCCCAATCGCCAATAAACGGTGGAAAGGATCAGCAGATTTCATCCCCAGGCGCATGCCCCGGTTGACCAGCAGAGCCAGCAGCACGAGGATCGCAAGGGCACCTACCAGGCCGGCCTCCTCACTGATGGCTGTGAAGATAAAATCGGATTGGGCGATCGGCACCAGGCTCGGGCTGCCCATCCCTGCACCGCGCCCAATCAACCCGCCGTTGGCCACAGCCAGGAGTGACTGTACGATCTGGTAGGAGCGCCCGGAAGGGTCGAGCCAGGGATTGATCCAGGCATCCACGCGCTGGCTCACCACATCGAACAGGGAGTAGCCGGCAACCGCCGCCAAGACCAGCACCAGCGTGCTGATTAGCAGCACGTTTTTGTTTCCGGTGCCTGCAAATACGATAACCGCATACAGAACGATAAAAATGGCTGCAGTGCCCAGGTCGCGTTGGAAGACGAGCAGGAGCAGCGCTACGCCGGTCATGAGAAGGGTGGGGGTGAGCAAGGGTAGCAACCTGTTTGGCGGGGTGTCTGCCGCCTGACGGTCTGCCAGGTAGGCTGCCAGGTAGATGATCAGCAGGAGTTTCAGCGGCTCGGAGGGCTGGAAATAAAAGCCGCAGCATCCCAGCCACAGACGTGGACCTCCTCCCAATGGGTTTGTACCCAGGAAGAGCGTGGCTGCAGTAAGCACCAACCCCGAAGTCAGCCAGACGTATTTGAAGCGACGCAGGTAAACCAGGATCCTGCCAACCGGCTGAGCGCTATCGTAGCGCACTGACAGCATGAAGACAATCCCGATGAGTAATAGCCAGGCGGTCTGCCGGAGACCAAGCCCACTTGACAGCCGCCAGATAGTGAGCATGCCCCAGCCAGTGAGCAGCGCCGTCACCGGGAACAGGAACGGGTCTCGCTCCAGCAGCCGGGTAGAGAGCTGTGTATGCACCAGCCAGGCTATCCCGATCCACACTGCAAAGCCCAGCCAGTGAGACCAGCGATAATCCACCTGCCAACTGCGTAGGCGGGCAGCGTTAGCCAGGGTGAGAGCAAGTGAGTAAATTGCCATGAACGCGCCTGCCAGGATAAGGAGGCGCCTCTCGATATGGTCGGTTAAGGAAATCAGGTGGGCGGACAAGCTGATTTACTTGAGATATTTCCGCACCAGCAGGTCTAGCTTTTGGTGCGTTTCAGGGGGGATGCTCTCTGGATGGGTGATGATGGCATTGGCGAGGGCATGCTCACAGTCGCAATGGCGGCTGGGGGTGAGATTCTTTGCCAGGTTGGCGATTGCGAGCTGTGCAACCCGGGTGTTATGGTTCAGCACCGTGATCACCGCTTCGACGCTGACAGGCTCCTGTTCTAGGTGCCACACATCGTAATCAGTTACATGCGCCATGACGGTATAGCACAGCTCGGCTTCGCGGGCCAGGAAGATTTCGGGAGAGGTGGTCATACCGATCAGCGACATACCCCACGCGCGAAATACCTTCGATTCGGCTTTGGTTGAGAAGCGGGGCCCTTCGACGGTAAGGAAGGTCCCACCACGGTGCACCGTGGCGCCGGTAGCTTCAACAGCTTCAAATACCTGGCTGGATAGGTCAGGGCAGAATGGGTCAGCCACGCCGATATGCGCCACCAGACCCTCACCAAAAAAGCTGCGCCTACGGTTGCGAGTGAGGTCGAAGACCTGGTCGGGGATGACCAGGTCACCAGGGGCATAATCTTCGCGCAGCGAGCCACAGGCTGAGATACTGACCACACGTTCCACACCTATAGACTTGAGGGCGTAGATGTTGGCGCAGTAGTTGACCTCGGTCGGGGAGATGTGATGACCGATCCCATGCCGGGCGAGGAAAGCTAGCGGCACGCCATCGAGATTGCCGGTGATAATGGAGGCGCTAGGCTTTCCGAAAGGCGTGGAGAGGTCGTGTTCTGAGATGTCAGTCAAGCCGGGCATGCTGTATAGCCCGGAACCGCCGATGATGGCCAGGATGGGATTAGAGTTCATGGGATACCTGATTTATGAAAACAGTTTTGCTTATTGTACCCGAAAAGGATTTTAACCGCAGATGCACGCGGATAAAGAGAGATTAACCACAGGTGGACACAGATACACACAGAAAAAAGTAAAATAAAAAATCAAGGCAGGTGAAAGCCTTGAATAGTAGATGGAATATTTGAAGGTATTGTTCCCGAAACCTCACTCACACCTAGAAACGGTAGGTTGGGCTGAGGTTGTTTCGACGCAGGAACAAAGTAAACTGGTCACGGTTAGAAAGTGAAGGCGACCGATGAAATACAGGCTATAATTGATTGTATAGAGGAACCCAAGATGACAAAGGACCAAAAATCAGACCAGCAAGAGCAGTTCGAGCAGTGGCAGCGTAAGCAGAAGGAGCTGGAGAAGCAGCAGGAAGAAGAATGGAAACAACGCGCCCTGGAACGGCAGAAGCTGGAAAAACAGCAGGAAGAACAACGATTAAAACAACAGCAGGAACGGGTGAAGCTGGAACGCCAACAGGAAGAAGCACGTAAAAAACGCCAAAAGGAACAGCAGCAGCTGGACCAACAACAGGAAGGCCTAGAAAAGCCACGGCAAGAGGAACGGGAGCAGCTGGAGCAAGAGCAGGAGAAGAAGCGTATCGTTCAACAACAGGAACGGAAGCAGGTGGAGCAGCAGCAGGAAGGCGAACAAAAACCGCAACAAGCTGAACGACAGCAGCTGGAAGAGCAGCATGAGAAGAAACGATTAACAGATCAGCAGGATCGGCGTGATTTGGAAAAGAAGCAAGCGGAGGAGTAGCAGGAGGGGAAATATTTGAACACATAATTCTTTGAGCTTGCTAATGGGTTGATAATCGCTAACGGTTGTAGGTGGGAAGTGGTATAGCATATTAATTCTATATATTTCTATAGATTAATCTGCAATATGAATTAGCCTGAATTTACCTTTCAAAAAATCCAAATCACAAAGTGATGCGTAACTATCATCAGATGTTGGAGAACAACACCTGATAAATTAAACGTGCAAATATGGAGGAAATGAAATGAAAAAGGTAATTTCAGCAACACTGGCAGCTGGCGCGAATACAGGGAAAAACCCGATTGCAAATTTCCGGGCGACCGTGAGCTGCTTCACCGGCAACGGTGGCGTGGATAATCTCACCAGTGGGCTCTTCCCAGCCACAACCGGGTCAGCTTCAAGTGGGGGTGGAAATGCTCATATCGAGACTAAACTATCCCTACCTCAGCCGTGCATCGCTCCAATACTATTTGTCACCAGCCCGGGTGGAGCATGGTTTGCTGCCACGGGTAGATAATTATTTCATCAGCTAATTTAAACCTATACACCCAGGGTATCATTTCCGAGGTGTATATTGTTTTTTGGCAGATACAGTAATTACTGAATATTTTATAGCTGTGATTGTCCACCGTCTTTCACCTGGACTCTGTTCACTCAGCCATATCCCGATGAATTAAGGGAGTGGTTCAAAAAACTCCTCACCTATTTTCGAAGAAAATGGGGGAAGAGGGAGGGGGTTATTCCTTTATTTTCGAATTCACTTAATGCCAGGTCAATCGCAACGATAACTAGATCGAGATTATTCGTAACACGTTATTCCAAAAACGTAGTATTCGGTAACCTTTTAAGGCGAGATAAACCGACCTATCCTCATCTTGCTGTTCACGGTCCAGGTGTTGGCTCCCATCTAATTCGATTATTAATTTTTGTCTAGGGGCGCAAAAATCGACGATATATTTACCTACGACATGCTGCCGTCGAAAATGGACATTGTTCAGGCGATGGGAACGCAGATAAGTCCATAGTTTTGATTCCGCTTCGGTGGGGTTATGGCGTAGCTCACGGGCTTGATGATTAGTTATTGGAGCGGATTTTTTTGGAGGCATGGTTAATTATATTCTATCGACCCCCTCCCACCTCCCCCAAATACAGGACATTTGGGGGAGGAGTAAAAAAAACCTCCTCCAATGATCGGATAGTTGGGGGAGGAGAAAAAATTCCTACCCCAAGTTCAGGACATTTGGGGGAGGAAATCTGCGATATATTTTCCAATGGCATGTTGCCGTCGAAAATGGACATTGTTCAGTCGATGGGAACGCAGATAAATCCATAGTTTTGCCTCTGCTTCTGTGGGGTTATGGCGTAGCTCACGGGCTTGATGATTAGTTATTGGAGCGGATTATTTTGGAGGCATGATCGATTATAACCATCGACCCCCTCCCGAATCAAATCATTCGGGATGTAAAATTCCAAAAACCGGAATTTAGGGGAGGAGTATTAAAAATTCCTCCCCCATTTTCTTTTTTGAAAATGGGGGAGGCGGGAGGGGGTTCACTTATTCCGCTTCACCGCCAGGATGAGCGTCTCTTCTTCGATTTGGTGCTCCGCCACATAGGCACCCTCGATGGGTGGGGCGTCCAACAGCTGGGTAGTGAGCGTCTCGGATTTAATATACTCACCCCAGGTGACAAATACCTGCGCTAGCGTTCCTACCGCCTGGTAGCAGGTGGTGATGCGATCCTCGATGTTGAAACCGGCATTCTTGCGCATGTCCTGTAGCCGCCGAACGACCTCACGCGCCAGCCCCTCTGCCTTTAGCTCGGGGGTTAGTGTGGCATCGATACCGACGGTGATGTACTTATCCGAGGCGACTGCCAGGCCTGGTAGCGGCTCGGTGCTCACCAGGATGGTCTCGGGAGCGAGCTCGACAATTTCACCGCCTATATCAAGCTTCACCGGGATCCCCGCGCTCACGTTGGAAGCCACCCAAGCAGGGTCAGCATGAGCCAGGACAGCCCGCACCTCGGGGAATTTCACCCCGAATCTAGGACCCAGCAGCTTGTTATCCGGCAGCACCTTGTATTTAACCAGGGCACGTTCATGCTCAACGAACTCGAATTCCTTGACGTTTAACTCGTCCTTGACGATGTCCACCAGCTCTTGGCGCAAGACCGATTTACCGGCATGTACCATCACCTTGCTGAGCGGCTGGCGCACCTTGAGGTTGGCATTGGCGCGGGCGCTGAGTCCGAGCGAGGCCACCCGTCGGGCAAGCGACAGCTGTTCGAGCAGGGCATCATCCGCTATTGATTCGTCCACATTCGGCCAGGCGGTGTGATGTATGCTCTCATATGCGTCGGGTCTCACCGAGCGCACCAGATTCTGATACATCACTTCGGTGATGAAGGGGATGATCGGAGCCAGCGTCTTGGCGAATTTGACCAGCACGTGATATAGGGTGGCGTAGGCGGTGTTCTTGTCCGCGTCATGTTCCGACTTCCAATAGCGCCGTCGACTGCGGCGAACATACCAGTTGGATAAATCATCCAAGAAGGCTTCACAAACCAGGCTGGCATTCATTGGGTCAGAGGTGGTGATGAACTCGCCCACACGCCGTACCACCTGGTTTAACCTCGCCAGGATCCAGCGATCCAGCAGGTTATCACTAACCGGTGTGGGTCCTTCAGGGTAATTGGGGTCGAACACACCCGGTGGCTGCCAGTTGTCCAGGCGGGCGTAATTAGCAAAGAAGCTGTATACGTTCCACAGTGGGATGATGAAATCCTGGCGCGCCTGTTTGCCAGCCTCGTAACCGAACCACAGGTCATTTTCAGGTTTGTTCGAGCAAAACAGCCAGCGCATCGTGTCCACACCCATTTTGTCGGCTGCTTCGTTGAATTCAATCATATTGCCCGAGCTCTTATGCATCGGGCGACCATTCTCGTCAAGCAGTGTGGCGTAGCCGAAGTTCTCCAGAAAGGGTGGCGTGCCGTCCATGACGGTTGCCATCGCCAGTAACGAGTAGAACCAGTTGCGGAACTGCCCGGGGAAGCTTTCGCTGATCCAGTGGGCGGGGTACCACTGCCGCCAAAAGTCAGGGTCTTTACGGTAGCTAAGCGTGCTGAATGAGACGATGCCCGCATCCAGCCAAGGATTGCCTACATCGCGCACACGGTTCATATTGGTGCCGCATTTGGAGCAAGGGATTGTGACCGCATCGATATATGGGCGATGGGGGGTATGGTCATCCAGCACATCCAGGCCGCTGGTGGCGCGTTCTTTGAGCTCATCATCGCTGCCGATGACCTCGAAATTGCCGCAGGCTTCACACTCCCAGATGGGCAGCGCCAGCCCCCAGTACCGCTTTTTGCTGATCATCCAGTCGTGCATGTTGCGCAGCCAATCCATCTCGCGTGAAAAGCCGAAGTCAGGGATCCACTTGATCTGCTCAACCACATCCATAATTTGGTAGCGGAGTGAACTGGCTTTCTCCCTGGTGGTCAGCTCCTGGCGCGGTTTGTCGTAAGTCGCTCCCATGCTGATGAACCACTCGTCCACCAGGCGGAAGACGAGCTCGGTTCCACAGCGCCAGCAGACCGGGTAGCGGTGGGTGTACGGCACCACGCTGTAGAGCAAGCCTTTACGGCGCAAGTCGTCAAAGATGAGCTCAGCCACTTCGGAGACGTGTTTTCCACTAAGCCAGCCGAAACCTTCCAGAAACTCGCCCTCTTCATTCAATGGGGCGAGCAGTGGCATATGGTATTGCTTGCCCAGCTGGAAGTCTTCCGCACCGCAGCCCGGTGCCATATGCACAATTCCGGTGCCTTCCTCTTCACCGACCGCCTCCCACTGGATGACACGGTGGGCTTGAATGGCATTTTGCTTAATGTCGCGGATGAGCTGCGCCAGGTAGGTATATCCGCCAGGTCGTTGTGCAGGCTCCAGATCGTCGAATGGACCGGAATATGTCCAGCCTTCCATCTCAGAACCCTTTAGCTCACCCAGGATTTCATAGGATCCCTGGAGCATGGCGATGGTACCCTTGGATAGATACAGCACCTCGCTGCCCTGCTTCACTTTGACATAGGTCAGCTCTGGCCCCACCGCGGCAGCTACATTACTGGTCAGCGTCCAGGGTGTGGTGGTCCAGACCAGCAAGGATTCATTTTCGCGTCCCAGAAGCGGGAAGCGAAGGGTCACCGAGTTGTGTGTGATCTGCTGGTAGCCTTCTGTGACGATCTCGTGCTGGCTGATTCCGGTAGCGCAGCGTGGACACCATGGCATGACGTCATCGCCCTTGTAAAGCCAGCCCTTCTGCCAGCACTTCTTCAGAAATGCCCAGATGTTGTAGTTGTTCTCGTTGGAGAATGTGAAATACGAGCCGCCCAGCTCGGGCAGACCCAGGTGAGCCACCACCTGCTCAACGGTGCCGGTGAATGGGCCTTTCGGCCCGGGTACCGTTATGACCTGGGAGGGGTTCTGCATCAGCTTTTCCGCCAGGTCTTTTAGCATGTCAGTGTCGTTCCAATCCATCCAATATCCAAGCCGGATGGATTGCTCAGTCTGGACGGCGGCGTATCGTAAGACGCGCTCCTTGCATTTGAGCACGAATTTCGCCAGGCCGTAGTCTTCGATATCCAGCTTGGACTTGAACTCAAGCTCGCGCTCCACGTTGACTTCCACCCACAGCCCCTGGCAGTCGAAGCCATTCTGGTAGCGCATCTCATGTCCCTGCATGGTGCGGAAGCGCAGCATCAGATCCTTGTAGGTGCGCCCCCACCCGTGATGGACACCCATCGGGTTGTTGGCAGTGATGGGACCATCGATGAACGACCACCTGGGTTGCCCTTTATGGATGGCGACCATCTTCTCGAAGGCGTGGCTGTCCTTCCAGAACTTGAGGATTTCAAGCTCCTGGGCCTGATAGTCAACTTTGGTGGGGACTTCTTGAAATGGCATGGTTACTCCTTTTAATCAAAAAACTCTCATCCCACATCAGGGACGAGAGCGCAAATTCCAAAACTCCCGCGGTACCACCCTGGTTCCCGCCCGCAAGGCGAGCACCTCCACTGCGTGGACAGTCATCTGTTGAGCAGATCACGATCCACGTGCCTTGGGTAACGTCTAGCAGTAACGGCTTTCCTACTTGCAGGTACTCGTTGGCACTCGCTTTCAGATCGCAGCTCCGGAAGGATTTTCAGCCTGTTGGACTGCCCCGGCTCACACCATTCCCGGGGTCGCTGACAGGAAACCAGGCTTACTCGTTTCTATCATCGCTTTTCAATCATCGATTGGGGCGAATTATGCCATAAATCGGGTGATTGGTCAATTAGGGATAAGGCAGTCAATCTATAAAGATTTAAACGAATGCAAATGCATATATAAGAAGGTTATAGCGATTGTACAAAGAGAAACCGGCGTTTAGCCGGTTTCTGCATACTTATTCAATGATCTATCTGGAATGAGGATCCAGTTTAGTGACCTGATTGGTCAAATGTCGAGCTTTGTTCCCCCTTCAATTGGATGGACCTGAACCTGTTTATAAGCTTACTCGGCGCCTCCTTTCCTGGTTGATCAAAAATGAGAAGAGGAAGAAAATAGTATCGAGGGCACCTCCGTTGTGTGATTACCTTGTTTTTTAATGATCCAGAATTACCAAAATCTAATGATAAATTTCACAAATTTCAAGTAAATCCATTATAGCAAATGCTAAAAAAAAGTAAATGACAGAATTGTTAGGATAAGTTAAAAAACTAGTCACCTGACAGTTTTAATTAAAATAGGATTGATCGGCACGATAAATGTACTCCTTATCTTGACCAAAGAAGAGGAGGTCACCATGCCGATCAACGCTCTCTATCATACTTGGAT
>JBGPBQ010000053.1:0-17245 GCA_041481345.1 Anaerolineae bacterium | reverse complement strand
TCCAGCATGGCTCTTGCTAGATGGTTGCGGGTGGTGCGGTTGGTGAGGTTAATAAATCCGCCCCGCAGGAAGCGATCGCCGGTGGGTGCTAATGCACCAGTATTGAACCAAGGTAGGAATAACACGCCCTCACTTCCAGCTTGAACTTGAGCAGCCGCCTGGTTTAGACGGGCATAGATATCCTTTGGCATGTAGCAGGTGCAGAAGCCATCCTGACCATACACCAGATTTTTAAGGAAGGTATCGACCACCTTACCGGTATTGCCGGTATCAGCTGAGAATACATACCTGTTATTCAGGGCGCTTGGCATTGTAACCAGGCTGAGCAACAAGTCAGACTTTTTATATGGAAAATGAAAGACCAGCATGCCAGAGGTGCCCAATACAGCAACCGCCTCATAATCACCAACAGCACCGGAGCCGATGGGTGCGACGCTGTTATCGGTTGCTGAGGTGATCACCACAGTGTTTGGGGAAAGATTCCACTCTCTGGCAATATTGGTTCTTAAATTACCCACGATTCCTTCTACTGGTAGCAGATCAGGCAGTTTGGTACGGTCAACGCCTGACATTTGCAGTGCCCAGTGGTTGTAATCCTTTGTGCCATCCTTACGGTTGTCAATCAGAATACTTGCAATGTTACTACATGGTGTAGCGCATGCTTTACCTGTAAGGCGCATGTTGATAAAATCCATGGGTTCAAGGAACTTATAAGTCTTGCGATAAATTTCTGGAAGCTCGTTCTTGATAAAAAGGATATGGGCTAAGTCATCGGTGCCTTCGAACGAGGGTGGATAGCCAACGATGTCGATCCACTTGAATAGTTTCTTGACACCATAACCTAATAGGCTGGGGAAGCCTTTGACCACCTCGGCATTATACTTGCCGCCGCGTGAGTCCATCCAGCTAATTGCGTTCATCAACGGCTCGCCTTGCTCGTCCACCGCCACAGTGACAGACCATTGGCTAGTGACCCCAATGGCAACGATTTCTCCTGGTGAAGCGCTTGATTCCTTTATCACTTGCTTAATCCCACTAGTGATCACCTGCCACCATTCCTCCGGCACTTGCTCGACGCCACCGTTGGGTAAGAAATGGGTCTCATAGCAGCCGCCGGCGAACGCCACCAATTTGCCGTCCTGATTCACCAGCCCTACCTTTGTCCCACTGGTGCCTACATCTAAGGCTATCACATATTTCAGGGATTTGTTGTTTGTGCTATTTGTGGATGTTTTCATTGGTATAGGCTCCTTAGTCTTTAACCCCATAACAAAAAGTTACCCCTAATAATATTCATTTTCTTCTGAGCAGTTAGAAACCCGCATTTACTATACTCGAATTTCATCTCCTATGCAACAAATAATAAAAATAGTAATAAACAAAACTGTTTTTTAAAACGCGGAGGGAAAGAAAGGTCAATAACCTCCACATATAAGTGACCCACGAAGGACTTGAACCCACGAACTCCTGAATCAACTGATTAAGAGGGGCGGTCAGGGGTGTCTACTCAGTACATATGGTGCTATGATGTCTTTTATATCCTATATATGGTGGATAAATTATCCAACATGTCCATTATTTCCATGTAGTGTCACCTGAATTACACCAGAATTGCACCACTGCATGAAGCAAGGAGATGTGATTAACAGCCCTGTCCGAAGGGGGATTATATCTATTTATTTACGTATCATTATTTATAACAATTCATCCAAAAGGTCCATCATCTCTTTGTCACCACCCGCGGGGGGCAGCCAATCCACCTGGATCACATCCACGCCCTGTTCCTCCAGACTTTTAGCAAACTTGCTCAAACCAACGTTTACGACCACGAGTGGTTCTGCTAGAAGTTTTTTAATTTTCGTCTCCATGCCTACATTTACCCCTTTCTCAATAACCAGCAGCAGGCAGCTGTAGCTTCGGCATTGCTGTCATAAACGAGTACACCCGCATCACGGAGCATATTCACCTGAAAGGTAAGGTCCTGGGGGTCAGCCTGAGTCCCGCAAATCGATGCTATAACGGTAAGCAACCCTCCGCGCTGTTTATAAACGCGTTTCGCTTCATCAATTGCATCCACTAACTCGCCTACTGGATCCATGGAGGCATTATAGCCGAGGATAAAATCCAGATAGAGGACAGCCATCTGCGGGTCATGGCTTTCGGCGATTATCCTTTGCCGGCGCATCGTTCCATCGATCATCGGATGTGGTTTCCCAACCATATAAAACTCGTCTCCCATATCAACCAGGGTATGCTGGAAACTCTTATCAGGATGAATTAGCTTGTTCTTCGAGTCTAAGGGGTTATTGGAATGTACGGTTATCCCTGCTTCCCGGAGGATTTGCTGTGATTGGTAGCAGAAGGTGCCACCTGCCAGGATACCACGCAGGTACTTCTGTTCTGAAGACCAGCCTGCTTTTTCCTCGTGGAGAGTCTTCAATTCATCTGGTGACAAACCCGCTTCCGGTGGGGTTGGATTACCAGACATTGTTATCGCCAACCTGACCGCTTCATCGATCGTTCGGGCAGGCTCAAGATTCTTCCTCCTGGAAACAATGCCTGGCTCGACCCCAAGAAAGCAACCGATCACTGGTTTATCGCAGGAGTCAAATTTCTCTAGTAAAAGTCCGAGCGTGGCAGCCCCAGGTGGCTTGGAGATAATCGCAATGACTTGGGTATTTACATCCTCCTCGAGCGCGTCTATAGCAGCAAGGGTGGTCAGGCCGCCGATTTGATCTGAAATGTCATGGCTGCCCGTGCCGATGGCGTGGGATATCCCGAAGCCGTGATTATGGACTTGAGCTGTGAATTCCTGTAAACCTGTCCCAGCAGCCCCGATTACCCCGATGCCACCTTTACGAATAACATTGGAAAAACCGATCCCGACCCCACCAATCAAACTAGTTCCACAATCGGGTCCCATTACCAGCAACCCCCGTTGTTTTGCCAGTCGCTTGAGCTCGAGCTCATCCTCGATCGAAACATTACTGCTAAAAATGAATACATTCAGCCCTGCCTCCAGGGCTTTCCGAGCTTCCCGGTCAGCATACTCCCCTGGGATTGAGATCACCACCAGGTTGGCATTGCTCTTTACCGCTATACCATCTTGCAATGTGTGCAGCTGCGAAACCGGCGCTTTCTCCTGAATAGCATTCAACCACACATCCAGGTTGTCCAGGACTTGATTGACAATGATCATTGAATCCGCAATGACTGCCACAATCAAATCATTGGGCTGGGCTGCATCGATATCAGGACCCTGGATGCCAATATCAACCAGTAGTTGCTTATTGGCTGGACTGCCCATGAGCACTGCAGTCTGTTGGACACCCTCCACCTTCAACATACGAGCGTTGACGCTCATCAGGAAGACGGAATCATAGTATTGGTTTTTTCGAATGACGAATCCGGATGACATGTTCAAACCTCTATTTCACCAATTATTTACGCACATCATATCTCCGCCCGAATGCAATCAGTGCCTTCTTGAAGCATCCCAGCGGGGCACGCACCATCCCGGCACCGATCTTCGGGTAGCCAGGGTCCTTATGGGCGATGGCGGTGTCGATGATAGGTGTAATCCCCGTCTGCACCACTTTACGGATATCGATCCCAAGCGGTGCGCCTGCAAAACCAAGCGCGGGTATGCGGTAGGTTGGATGACTAGTGACCGTGATCTTGCTCATCTCACGCGAATAAGCCAGGGCTTGCTCGGGAGTACCTCCTACCAGGCTGAGGATCCCAGGTGCACCACCGATAGTGAAACCTCCCCAACCGACGGTCTCTGTGATCGCCGAATCACCCATATCCAATCCTGCATCCTGCTCAGTATATCCAGGAATATACAACCCATCCACCTTTGGCGAAGGAGCCGTGAACCATTCATCACCCAACGAACTCACCCGAATCCCAAATTCCACTCCGTTACGGCACATGGCTGTAACCACGGTGCTGTAATCGACGCCCATTACTGGGTCAGCAATGGCCTTCCCACACGCCATGGCGATCCCAAGGAAAATCAATTCGTGATTGGTGACATACTTGAGTGTCCACAACAGCTTATCTTTTGGTAGATCGGTTTGGGCCATTGCGACCGCCATAGAATTAGCAAAAAGGCTTGAAGCAGCGGTGTGCCGGTTATGAAGTTCATCGCCCATCTGCAATGCCTTGGTAATTATCTGTTTAAGTTCCAATCCGCCAATGGTCTGTAAAGCCTTACGCAAGGTTGGCGCCCATACATCCCGCCACAGGACGAGACCTTTGAGGGCTTCCTGGCTGTAATCCCCAAATTGCTGGTTTCCTTCCACCTGACGGCAATATGCCCGGTTTCCAAAGGCTTTATTCTCAACCACCCAGACAGGTGCAGATGGGGAGATGGTGCCGGCCATCGGCCCAACGGTATGGTGGTGGTGATTGGGCTCCAAACGGATCTCACCTTTGTTCAGTATTTTTACTGCTTCGTCTACACTGTTTGCCCAGCCTTCATACAATACCTGACCGATGATGGCACCTCTCTGGGCACCGCACATGTGCTGCCACTTAATCGGTGGTCCAGCATGAATGACCATCTTTCCACTCAGACCTGGGATTACCTCACCAGCAGGTGCAATATCCACTAGTACGGGCTCGCCAAGCTTGAGACGGTTGGCGGCTTCTTCATTTGCTTGATCTATCTTCTGTTTGATATCCATTGGAATTCCTTTTGAATCATACAAGATACTTACATTGAATGATATTTAGTAAAAGTGACAGACATTCCAGCAAGGAACCCACTCAGCATATCCCAGCCGGTCGAGTGACCCAAGGAAATGAGTTTCTCTACATGGATATTGAGTTGATCGACAGATCCTCCCTGTAATAAACCATTGGCGAATTGGTGCAGTGGCTCGATCGAGTGACCATCCACGTGATCCTTTAAAATAGTGTAACTAATCAAGTTGGTGAGTGAATTTGATTGATGGACAAAATCTGAATAATTGCAAATTGGTATATTCAACGTATTTGGATAATAACGATATACAAGCTGCAGTGAGAAAAAGAAACCACCCAAGAAATCATCCCCAGAGGGGGTCAGACCTTCACCAAAACCGACCAATGACTTTCCTTGGGCGATTATAAGATTAACATCGTTTGCTGCTGTTGCCAAGATAATCCCATCAACGAAAGGCCAGGCTTTTTTAGAAAGAATACACTTTTGACCGATCTCCAATGCTCCAACTTGATGATCTCTCGATTGTAAGATTGGCGTGATCAAGTCACCCAAACCGGATGGTTTATGATGCGCCAATAATCGGTCAGTTACAATATTGAGGGTTTCAGATAATCTTGATATGGAAACAATCTGATTTGTAGAGATCGTTGGAGACCCCCAAATCGCAGCATGTAGAAAATCCAATATATCTCCAGAACTGGTTACCAGGTTATGATCAACAACCGCGTACCTGCTGCCTGCGTTCAACCCTGGTATTGGAGCAGTCACCTTTATAGCCCGTTGGTGCATGGGACTATCCATCGAAATCAACCAAAAAAGGTCGCCGTGTTCGCTAAGCATGTAAACAGCATTGCTCACGCTTGCCAGCACGGATCCCTTCTGAGCATCGGATAGAACACGTAAAGCAACCTCACCGATATTATGAATCTTTAGAGGAGAATCATTACTTTGGATATTCATCTCTCCAGGATTTGGAGTACCGCCAAATTATGGCGGTACTCCACGATTATGCAAAGTAAGAGCTTTATTTGGGGCTACCGACCACGCCCATTACGAACCAATCCACTGAGCCCATTTCGTCTGCAGATAGAACCTCACCCTCTGCTACGCGGACGGTTCCATCTTGATCAACAATCGGACCTGCGAAGACAACTAGAGTTCCTGCTTCGATCTCAGCTTGCTTCTGTGCGACCGTGTCTTGCACTTCCTGTGGTACTTCCGGCCCAAAGGGGGCAATTGCCATACAGCCGTCAGCGATTCCGCAGCGTAGGAAGATCGGTTTCCAGGTACCATCGATCACAGTGGAAGTTAACCAGGTTAATTTTCCGCCCAATGTAAAGCCAGTGCCCGAGATCCAATATTTAGGGGCGAACTGTTGGGCAGCCAGAGATTGGAAGCCAATCGAGTATACACCACGTGACTCAGCCGTCGAGAGAATGGTCGCCGGAGAATCGACATGCATGCTGATCACATCACAACCCTGGTTGATGAGAGAGTTGGTCGCGTCTGCATCCTTGGTAGCATCTCCCCAGGCAAAAGTGTAGGTTACAAAGGTTTGGACGTCCGGATTAACGGATTGAGCACCCAGCTCATAGGCATTGATGAAGGTTAATGTCCATCCCAAGGGGAAGGCAGCCACGAAACCAAGTTTGTTGCTTTTGGTCATCATGCCTGCGGCAACACCCATCAAATACCAGCCGTCTGGAGGGTTGCCATAGAAGTTGGCAAAATTATCGCCCATCTCCCAACCACCGGCATGCTCAAAAATGACATCCGGATACTTTTTAGATAGATCCAGAGCAGGGTACTGGAAATTAAAGGCCGTGGGGATGATCATCTTGGCGCCTTGGGAGATCATATTCTCCATGGTCGTGGTTGCACCATCGTCAGGCACATTCTCAGCCTCGATGATCTGGACACATGGGATGTTATCTTTAATCGCCATCACCGCTTCATGCATAGCCTGGTTATAACCTGCATCAGTAACCGGTCCTCCATAGAGGGCACCAACGATCAGGCAAGGTCCTTCTGCTACCGGAGCTGTTGTGGCTGTGGGAGCTTCAGTAGCCACAGGCACCACGGTGGGTTTTATTACCTCCGTCGTGGCGGTTGGCAGGACGACTTTTGTCGGCGGAACCTCGGTGGCTACCGGAGCAACGGTTGTGGCTTGTGCGCAGGCAGATAGCAGCATAACTGAACTAATAAAAACTGCCAGCAAAGTATAAAGGTACTTGTTTTTCATTTCTACTTCTCCTTTTCTAAGATTTGTTCAAACTGGAATAGGCTTAGTTGGTAATATTGGGAAGATTTTATGGCCTCTCCTCCTTTCCACGATAAGAGCACAGGCATTATTCACTGCCCTGGTAAACCCTTCCAAGACTGGCAGGAGCGGAATGCTTCCGGTTGCCGCCCCAAGCAATCAATACGATTAAAGTTAGCAAATAAGGAATCGTGTCCAATAGGAATGGTGAGATCTGGACGCCACTGGATTGCAATAATAGCTGGAAGGCTACCGCGGCACTAAAAATTAACGCACCTACGATAGCGCGTAAGGGGTGCCACTTGGAGAAAATTACCAGTGCAACAGCAATAAACCCACGACCAGCAGTCATATATTCTGTCCAGTTCATGGCGTATGCGATTGCCAGCTGAGCAGCACCCAACCCGGCCAGCATACCTCCAACAAACAGTGCCTGGTAGCGGATCAAATGTGGATTTCGCCCAGAGGCATACGCTATATCCGCATTTTCACCCACTGCACGCAATCCGAGACCCCAGCGTGTACGGAAGAGCAGCCACCAAACCAGGAATGCCATTGGTATGACCAGATAAATCAGGGGATCAAATTTAAACAAAGATGTGTATATACGTGGTAGACCTTCAAGGCCTGGTAAAAGTAACCTGGGAAGACTGTTGATCTTCGTACCTACGAAGGATTTCCCGATCAATGCGCTCAACCCAAAACCGAAGAACATCAACGCCAGCCCACTTGCCAGCTGGTTGGCTTTGCGTGTGATCACTAGATAACCCAGGATAATATTCATCAAGCCGCCTGCCAGCACGGATACCAGGATACCCAGGTATGGGCTCCCAGAGAGGGCGGTAACCGCAAACCCTGATGAAGCGCTTACCAACAGGACTCCCTCGAGACCGAGATTGACTATCCCGGAACGTTCATCTATCACTTCTCCCAAGGTAGTGTAGAGAAGAGAAGTTCCAGAGAAAATTGCACTAGAGATGACTCCAAATAATGCCAATAGCGTCATTATTTTTTTCCTTTGATGAGATTCGGTCGAGCTAATACCACGAACAGGGTAAAGGCTAAAAGTAGGTTAATGACTGAATAAGGTACTCCACGCGTAAGCTGGAGCAGGTTGCCTCCAGTGATGATGACTGATATCACGGATGACATGAGCACGATCCCCAACGGTTCACCACCCGCCAACCAGCTAACCATGAAACCCATATAACCAAGGCTCATGGAAAAATTCAACAACAGCACTCCATAAAACCCCGAGACTTGCGACATGCCTGCCAGACCTGCGATCGCTCCACCTACGCACATGACAATGATCAGATATTTCTTGAGAGGAACGCCATTGCGACGGGCAGCTTGGGCGTTGTTCCCAATGGCGCGTATTTCTAAACCCCAACGGGTATATTTCATAAACAACCAAAATAACACCAACAAGATTAGTCCAATGAATAATCCAAGATGGATACGTGTGCCAAAAAAGGTGGGCAGCCTGGCAGCTTCCACAAAATTGGGAGTCTTAATTGTATCCATTGGTGAATGCCAGAACCCAAAGATCAAAAAACCTATAATCTTGGGAGCAACAGGGTTTAGTAGCAGGGTGGTAATGGTCTCATTCACCAATCCGATGGATTTTAGGTAACCCGGAAGGAATGCCCACAGTGCACCTCCTAGCATGCCCAGGATGATCATGATTGGCAATAATAGCCAGGCAGGCAAGCTGGAGAAAGTAAGCGCCCCAAAAGTTGCAAAGGCAGCCCCGATATACAGTTGACCTTCCCCACCTACGTTGATCAAACCCACTCTCGCGGGCAACGCCACAGCGAGTGCTGTAAGCAGCATGGGTATCATAGCTACAAGAACTTCGGAAAATCCATAGGCACTGCCCAGGGTGTAGGTAAATATGTCTTTGTAGGATTGCAGCGGATCTTTTCCAGAAATTAAGAGGATGACCCCAAACAGCAGGAATGCTAGCAGGATCATATAAAGGTAGCGGATTACTAGAATAATCGTTTTATTCTGTAGCATGGGAAAACGAGGTGCAACCTCACTGGTTTTCAACATGCTCAACCTCTAAACCGGTCATGAGATGTCCAATTTCGTAAACATTGGTTTCTTCTGGTCTAAAGTTGCCAACAATTTTCCCAGTATATAGAACGATCAACCAGTCGGAGAGGGCGATCAATTCTTCCAGGTCTTCCGAAATCAAAAGCACACCAGCTCCGTTATCGCGTGCCTGGACCAGCGCCTGGCGGGCTGCAATAGCGCTCTGCACATCCAGCCCACGCGTGAGATAGGAAGCAATGATCAGGCGCGGTTCATCAATCAATTCTCGTGCGACAACCATACGCTGCAGATTACCGCCCGAGAGTGAACGGGCTAGAATGTACAATGGGAATGAAAAGCCCAGTTTCTGGGTTGAGCGGTCGACGTCAACACGGACAGCCTGCCAGTCCATACTCAGTCCACCCATCCTGGCATATTTCTTCGTGCGAGTGATAGCCATGTTTTGCAAAACAGTCAAAAACGGTGCAATCGACATGGTGAGTGGGTTTTCGGGGATAAAGGCAACCCCGCTCATGCGTACCTCTTGAATGGACCTGTTGGTGAAATCATCGCCGAAGATGAACTTCTTTCCATGGGAGCAATGGATCAATCCCATGGCGACGTCCCCAAGCTCCTTCTGGCCATTCCCAGAAACGCCTGCCACCCCCACGATCTCACCTGGATTAACTTTCAAGTCGATGGCTTTTAAACTAGTTTCCAAACCTTCTGCGTGCGTCGAGACATCTTTTAATTCCAGTAATGGTGAAACTTTTTCTGGAGAGACTTTTTTATGTGTCACAATGGGTGAGCCAAGCTTTTTCTCGAACATCAGAGAGATGAGACATTCTTCATTAGCTTCAGAACGAAGAAGTGTACCCGCTACCTTACCAGTACGCAGGACGGTGATGCGGTCGGCACACTCCAAGACCTCTTTCAATTTGTGGGTGATCAGGACAATTGCATATCCATCCTTTTTCAAGCTGTCGATTACTTTGAAAAGTGCTTGAACTTCATGCGGTGCGAGCACACGCGTTGGTTCATCCAAGATGAGCAAGCGTGCGTCTGCCAGTAGGAGCTTGAGGATCTCCACCTTTTGCAATTCACCGATCGATAGCTGCGACACCAGGGCATCCGGGTTTACCTCCAGGCCATACCGCTCGGAAACCTGATGAATGCGCTGATTGATCCCCTTCACATCCAACACGGCTGGGAGCTGCGGGAGAAACAGCGCTAAATTTTCCATCACACTGAGGGCAGGGATCAACGAAAAATCCTGAAAGACCATCCCGATCTTAATGGTACGTGCATCATGAGGCGATTGGATCGTTACAGGTTGTTCGTTGACAAAAATTTGACCTGAATCCAGCCGATAAAACCCATATAGTATTTTCATCAAAGTGCTCTTACCAGCGCCATTCTCACCCAACAGTGCATGCACTTCAGAAGCGTATATGTCCAGGTCAATCTGGTCATTCGCAAGCACGCCTGGGAATGCTTTGGTAATCCCGCGCATTGATACGACGTTGAAAAAGGAGGAGATTGAATCGGGCGATTTGAGCATGAATTCCTTTATTTTTCACACACGAATACAACCTCTCCTAAATGCAATATAGGAGAGGATTATTTTCTATGATAGATTAATAACTATTAATTTAGTAGTCACCAGGCCGATATGGTCCAGGCTGGCAGGCCTTAGATTAACTGCCAGTTTGTGCAGATTTTCCTGGATTTCATTGGCTGTGGTTTTTAATTCCTCGATCTTTTCACGCATAGCATCTGGTTGGTTCAGAACGCGGTCCAACAAACCCAATTGCACAGTCAGTGCAGTCAGAAGCTGACCCGATTCATCGTGCAATTCACGCGAAAGGTGAAGGCGCTCCTCTTCCTGGGCCTTCATCAGGCGTTGTGACAGCCCATGGAGCTGCTTGTTGCTCCGCTTGAGCTCATCAAATAACAGGGCATTTTGAATGGCCACAGCAGCTAGGTTGGCATAGGATTGAATGAGCATCTGGTTATCGGCGGTGAAAAAATCTTTATGCTTGCTGATCAATCGAAGGGATCCAATTTGCCGGTTGCTAAATAGAAGGGGGAATATCGCATACGTCCGGCAAGCCGGCAGATTAAGCTCAGAAGTAATCGTCGTGCTGTCCAGGTTTCTGATCATTGGGGCTGGCGAGTCTTGATACACCTCAGCTTTCGACCAATTTCCACGCAGGTTTTGAAGCGTGGAAGGGGCAGCCCCATACCCTATGATTTGGTCATCCCCTCCATCGAGTTTATCGCTGGTTTCGATCCAGGCAATATCCAATCCCAAACGTGTGATAGCCAACCGGCAGATGGTTTGAAAAATGCTCGCGATTTCGAAGGCATCCAAAAAAGTTGATGATGAGTCATTTAATGTAGCCAGGTCATCAGCCTTCTGACGAAGCTCATCTGCGGACTTACGTCGCTCGAGCGTGGCGGCTGCCAATATGAGTCCGGTCAGAGACACCACCGCCATGAAGGTTTGGAGCAGGATTAGGCTGTCATTCTTGGATTCCAACGAGAACGGTCCCATGCCCTTGGAGGTGCCCCAGATAGCAATCCCGGAAACGATGAAGACGACCAGCGTTGCCCCTCTTTGACCAAAACGCAGCGCTGCCCAGATCACAAACGGGAAGATCTCGTAAATCAACGCCTGGTGAAAGACTCCACTGGGGGGCATACTGCTGAATACAAACCAGGTGATCCCAGCGGTAAGGAACAATAAGAATCCCCCCTCAAAATAAGCGCGTCTGTGCATCCTGGGCAGGGGGAAAGTCGTCCAGGTAAGGATTACCGGGGTGACTACAAGAGCGCCGAGAAGATCGCCTATCCACCAGGTGGTCCAGATCGGCCAAAAGTTCTGCCATTCCCCAAGATTAGTGACCATCAGTGTCAGGGTCCCAATACTGGCTCCAATCATCGTACACGTCAGCGAAACCAATACCAATCCGACCACGTCCCTGATGCGATCGATCTCCTGATGCAGACCGACAACCTTCTTTAGGCAATACACCGCAGCCAATGCCTCAAGGGTATTCCCCAATGCCATGCCGATTGCCAGATTAACCGGTGCACCGGTCAGTATCGAACCAAGCAATACCCCCAAGGTGATACCAGGCCAATATTGGTAGCCCAGGATGAACAAGGCAGCCAGACCGATCCCGGTCGGAGGCCACACAGGTGAAGTATTAGCCTGGAAAAAAGCCATCATCAGCCCCAACCTAGCGGCGAGGTGGTAGATGATGGCCAGGATCAGTACCTTTGTCAGGTAAATCAGAATAGGTTTAACGTGTGAATTGAATGTTATTTTGAATTGAGTCATGGATTGGTTGATAGATAAATTAATAAAGATTATAAACGAAAAGTCACTACCTAGCTCACTGGCGGAGGGAGAATCAAGTGTCGCAATATGTTTATTATGGCTTTTGTGTGTACTAATTTTCAATCAACTGCACCACAATTGCACCATTAAAAACGAAAACCTAATGAGGAAGCAGGTTTACCCCCTATGTATAGAGAACATAAGGACTAATATCCCCTTATCTAGGCCAGGAACGAAAGACTTGATCCTTCATCCAACTGATTAAGAAGGGCAGCCAGGGGTGTTTACCTTGTACATATGGTGCTATGATGTCTTCTATGTCCTGTATATGGTGGATAAATTATCCAACATGTCCATATTTTCCATGCAGTATTACCTTAATTACACCTCTGCATGAAGCAAAGAGATGTGATTGGCAGCCCTGTCCAGAAGGGAGATTATTGGCCTCTAATAATTGTGCTAATGGTGAAACCCCGTGAAAAGAAAAAAACCTCAAAAAGGTGTTTTAGATATGATTTTGTCTGGGAATGTCTAAACCTATTGACCAATCAGGACTTAATCTACAGGTCAATTATTTCACTCCGCTGGATACATCACCGCTATCCCTGCAACAACCCACAGTATCTTTTCAACCATTTCCCGTCACCCCATTTCGATGATGACCCGGTTGAACGTCCCGACCGATTGCTGTGGGATTGGATTAGAAGCCAGTTTACCGTTCAAGAGAATTGACCTGACCCCTTTTTGTACCCCTACAGGATTTTTTACCTCGATCTGGTAAGTGGCGCCGCGCCACTGGCGTGTGAGCTCGAATTCTTTCCAATTGGCAGGGATGCAGGGATCAACGATCAAGCCTTGGTAGTCGACACGCACCCCCAGGATCCAGTGCGTAACTGCATGGTACATCCAACCAGCGCTGCCGGTGAGCCAGGGATGTCGCGCTCGCCCGTATGCAGTATGATCACGGCCCATGATGAACTGGCAATAGGAATAAGGCTCAGCCTGGCGAATTTCGATCAGGTCGTTCTGGTTATAAGGCAGGAGGGCATCGTAGAATTTCATCGCCCGGTCGCCACGCCCTAATTTACATTCGGCTATCACCGCCCACGGATTTGGATGACTGAAAATTGCCCCGTTCTCCTTGATGCCCTTGTAAACACGCGTCACATAGCCGATGTCGTCATCTGGCTTGGAGAAGGCTGGCCAGAGCAAGTGGATGCCATACCTGGAATACAGGTATTTGTCCACTGAGTCCATGCACTTTAGCCCACGCTCCAGCGAGGCCGCCTCGGAAAGCACCGCTAGCGAGTTGCTTTCCAGGAAGATCTTTCCTTCTTCATTCTGGGTAGAGCCAATCTTGAGACCCTTACGTGTGAAGCCACGCAGATACCACTCGCCATCCCAAAGGTTATCTTCACACGCCTGGCGGACTGTCTCAGCCATGGTTGTGTATTTTTCGACATCGTCCTGGCGGCCCAGGAATTTGGCAGCCTCGATGAAATTCATTAATGCCCAATGGTGGAGGAACGAGACCATGGCACTCTCGCCACCGCCCAGGTTCAGGCAATCGTTCCAATCGGCACGCAACCCTTTGCAGATGCCAGTTGCCCCCACCTGCTCAGCGGAGAAATCCAACGAGCGTTTTAGGTGTTCGTAGATCGTTGTTTCTCCACCATTGGCAAAAGGCACAACCTGGTCAAAATAAACAAAATCACCGGTCTCTTTAACATACTCACACACCGAGGCGACGATCCACAGCGCATCGTCCGAGCAGGCATCTTCTAAGCCGTGGATAATATCTGCAGGGTTGGGCAGTGGTACAACGGTAGGCAGCTTCACCCCAGCCAGTTGGTTCTCTTTCGGCTTGAACACTTCGGGGTCGAAGAGATGCAAGCCATAGCCCTGGCTGACCTGCCCATGGAGCAGCTCAATCAGACGCTGCCTGACCTTGTCGGGATTAGTATGGGGGACGCTCATCACATCTTGCGATGTGTCGCGGTAGCCCAACCCGGTACGACCGCCAACCTCAATAAATGAGGCGAAGCGCGACCAGACTACACAGGTCTCAGCCTGGTACAAGTTCCAGGTGTTGACCATCGTATTCAAGCCGGGGTTAGGCGTTTTACAATGGAAGACATCCAACTTCTTCTGCCAGTAATCCTTCAAGCCTGCAAAAGCGGCATCCACATCAGCGAAACTGGAATACTTTTCCTTTATCGCCTGACCGTCGGAACGCGACCCAACGCCCAACATAAAGATGAGACGTTCTTCCTGGTCTGGTTTGAGGGTCAGGTGTTTATGCAGCGCACCGCAGGAATTACCCCCCAGCTCGCTGCTACCAAAGCCTTTCCCTTTGATAACAACTTCAGGATCCGATTCAGTATGATAAGTTCCCAAAAACCGATCCCGAACGCAGTCGAAACTATCGGGCGTAAAGCTAGAGGCCATGTAATGAAAGGTCCAGGGTTCATAAAAAAAGTCATATTCGATGATGCCGTCCAGGTAATTCGCCCCGCTGGCATACAGGCTCATCTGCAGGTTCTGGTTGTCAATCTCGATGTGATGAAAGGAAAACTCGACGTAGGAAAAAACGCTCAGGTGGCGCGGTTTGTCTGAAATATTCTTCAGGCGAACATCCCAGAGCTCCACGTCATCCTCGATCGGGATGAAAACCAACTGCTCCGACTGGATGCCCTCGGTTTCACACAGAAACCTGGAGTAAGACAGCCCGTGCCGGACTTCATATCTGGCTCGCGCAAGGTCCCTGCCGACCGGCTGCCAGGAGATCGACCAGAACTCGCCTGACTCGTCATCACGCACGTAGACGTAGTGCCCGGGTCTATCGAGCGGAACCCCATTTTGGCGGAAACGGGTGATGCGGTGGTGTTCGGCTGACCGGTAAAAGGAGTAACCCCCGGCATTGTGCGAGAGGACTGCACACAAGTCCCGAACGCCGATGTAATTGGTCCATGAGACAGGGAAATCGGGCCGCTCAATCACATACTCCCGATTTTCGTCGTCAAACCTTCCGTAACGCATTGTCTCTCCAAATATCTGTGTAATTATAAGTGAAGCCTAGGTAAATAACGCTGCCATACCATCAGGATTGTGAATTAGTCCCTTCCGCATCAGAACCCTGTTTGGCCGAAGAACAGAACTGCTTAAGCCAACCGATCATCTCCTGGGCTTTTTCGGGCGAATCAGCCTCCACCATCAAGCGCAAAACTGGCTCCGTACCTGAGAAGCGCAGGAGGGCCCAGTTATCGTTTTCCAACAGCACCTTGGTGCCGTCAACGTAGGATATGGATAGCACAGGATACGCACCAATTGTGGGGATCTCCGTTTCCTTAATCAATTTTGGGATCCGCACGCGCATTTCAGGGGTGGCTTGAAGGCTCTCATCTAGCGCATACAATCGACCGGTGATTTTCCAGACTTCTTCCTGGATCTCGGAAATACAATTACCTGTGCGCGCCAACATTTCGACCACCAAGGCGCAGGCGAAAATCCCATCCTTGCCCAAGATGTGCCCGCGCACGGTGAGGCCACCGCTCGACTCTCCACCGAGCAGGGCATTGTGGGCGACCATGGCTGCGGCGACGTGTTTAAAGCCCACCGGGACCTCGATGCCCTTTTCACCGAACGCAGCCGCCATACGATCGAGTAAATGCGTCGTCGCCAGGTTTCGGACCACACCACCCCGCTCACCTCGCACCTCGTGCAGGTACCAGTAAACCAGGAGCAATAAATCATTGGTTGATATATAACGCCCTTTTTCGTCCACGATGGCAATACGGTCGGCATCGCCATCCGTGGCCAGGCCGAGATCAAATTTACCCTCGATGAGCTGGGTGGTTAACAGCCGCAGAGCCGCCAGGTTTGGGGCTGGGGAATGCCCTCCGAAGAGCGGGTCATGGCGTTCGTGGATAAAGGTCACCCGGCAGCGCGCCTCGGTGAGAATGATGCCGAGGGTGAGCTGACCCACACCGTACATCGGATCGACGATAACGCGCAGACCAGCCCTGCGGATCGTCTTGAGATCAATAAGCTTCTCGACCGCATCAACATATTCATTGGTCATGTCACGGCGGCGGACGAGACCGGCTTCAAGAGCCAAATCCAGGTCAAGCTTTACCACCTCATTGGAGGTCAGGCGGTTGGTCTCAGCCTCGATCTGTTGGGTCTCCTCATCGAGGAGCAACGCGCCATCCCCGCGAAATACCTTTAAGCCATTCCATTCCGGCGGATTGTGGCTGGCCGTGAAAGCCAAACCGTAAGCTGAATTCAATAGTGCCGTGGCATAAGTGATGAGCGGGGTGGGGGCATCTTCAGCAAGCAGGACCACGGGGATGTCATTGCCAGCAAAAACCTCAGCTGCAGTTTCGGCTGCCCGGTCGGAGAGAAATCGGCGGTCAAAGCCGATGACAATGCCGCGGTGTTCGTGACCCTGGCGGGTGATCTCGTTCGCCAATGCTTGCGACAACCTGCGCACGTTGTGCATGGTGAAACCTTCGCCGATCACGGCACGCCAACCTCCGGTGCCAAAAGTCACCCGGTCCTCATCTTCCAACCGGTGGGGCTGGAAGAGCCGTTTTTTGATGATGAACTCGGCGTACGCCAGGTCGTCAGAGGTATTAATGCCCTGCACCTCGTCCTGGTCATACGTCTGATATGATTCGACCTTCAGACCCGATCGGATGAGCTGATGGACACAATCTGTAAACCGATAGGTGCCGTCAACCGGCGAGGGCGGGAGTTTTTCCAGGGCGGGAAAAATGGTGTCGGTGCGTACTACGTACGCGCCCAGGTTCAACTCCCGGATCTTGCGAACGATGTCAGTCGCTTCCGTTTCCTCGATAATGTCGATAATATTCCCGCTGCTGTCACG
>JBGPBQ010000052.1:0-17792 GCA_041481345.1 Anaerolineae bacterium | reverse complement strand
GCCTGGAGCGTGATCGCACCCGTCCTGGAGGTGTGGGGCAGTACTGACCCATCCGATTTCCCCAACTATGTGAGCAGCACCTGGGGACCTCCAAGCGCAGAAGCCCTTATCGCCCAGGATGGACGGCGGTGGTTACAGCCCGTTTTTCTCGACCAGCAGAAATCAGGAGGATGAGATGATCCACGTATATAACGATTTGGAAGCGCTGAGTTTGGCGGCGGCCGAGCTTTTCACCGTCCAGTCACGTCAGGCAAGCTTGATTTGTGGCCGCTTTAGTGTGGCGCTTTCTGGAGGTGAGACCCCTCGCCGCCTGTATGAGCTATTGGCCTCCCCACCCTACCGTGAGCGCATCCATTGGGATGAAGTGCACGTGTTTTGGAGCGATGAGCGCTGTGTGCTGGAAGATGACCCGCGCAGTAATGCCCGGCTGGCGCGCCTGACCCTGCTAAATCACGTGCCCATCCCGGCGGAGAACATCCACCCCATCCGCTGTGACCACTCACCGAAGCAGGCATCCGCCCAGTATGAACGGGAGCTGAAGGAATTTTTCAGCACGTCAAACCCAAATTTCCATCTCGTCCTGTTGGGATTGGGCGAGAACGGGCACATCGCATCGCTTTTTCCGCATACACCCGTGCTCAACGAGCAGGAGAAATGGGTTTCGGAAGTCTACATCAAAGAGCTGGCGATGGACCGGATCACATTTACCGCTCCGTTCATCAACCAGGCCAGTCAGGTGGTGTTCCTGGTTTCGGGCGCCGATAAAGCCCAGGTTTTGGAAAATGTGCTCGAAGGTCCGTATAAGCCGAGTGAGTTGCCGGCTCAGCTGATCCGCCCGGCGGGTAAGAAACCTATCTGGCTGGTGGATAAGGCTGCCAGCCACAAGCTCACTATGCGAGATGAAGAGCCAAATTAAATACCGCGCGTCAGTAGCTTATCCCTGAGTTGGCACTCATCCTGGGTATGTAAGGGATAGGTATCCCCGAGCTGGGCAATTTGGTCGGTCATTTGACTTATGCCACCGGTGGCAGAGATCTGATAAGCCTTATTCGCAGATGTGTGCGGAGAATAGCCTGCACTTTCCCAAATAAAAGACCTGCTGGAGAGTAATAAATCATATTATCTGCTTAGAATTGATAGCTAACACTTATAGAAGTTGTAATATACTATGAAGGTACATAGACACTGAAGGAGAATAGGAAATGGCGAGCATAACCCAACACCTTAGAGACGAGCATAAAGAGCTTTCCCCGCAGATAGAAGCTTTACGTTTAGCTGCTGATGTTGTGAATGATAGCCTGACCAGCCAGGCCCATGACAAGATCGAGCAGGCCTATGATTTCCTGACGCGCCAATTAGTCGCCCACGCTCGAGCGGAAGAGGCAGTGCTATACCCAATGGTCCAAAAAATCATGGGCAGTGAGTTATCCACCGCCACCATGGTCCGCGACCATGTTGAAATTGCGCGGTTAACCGACGAGCTGGGTTCACTTCGCGTCCACCAGTCACAGCTCACCATCACATCCATCCAGGCTGCAGCATTGCGTCGGGTTTTATACGGCCTGTACGCAGTAATTAAATTACATCTTGCCAAGGAAGAGGAAATCTACCTGCCTCTGCTTGACTCAAAACTGACCGCTGAAGAAGCTAAGTCTATGTTCGAAGCGATGGAAGCGGCTTATGACAAAGCCAAGGCACGGATGCCTCAATAGTTAGCCACGTATCCTTCCGTGGGGGCTGATCCAAGCTACACCAGAAATTGCGGTAGGGCTGCTAAAAGATACAAGCCGTCAAAGTGGGGGTAAGAAGGACCTCAGCGTTTTTCTTAATAATGCAGCCAGCTCTTCGATGGAGCTGGCTGCTGTGTATTAAGTTAATCTGGACCAATTAGCCGTATTATATTTTGGGACGGATGTTTTGATTCACGTGGAAGAAATTGTTCGGGTCATATTTGGCTTTGATCTGTGCCAGGCGGGCGTAATTCTCGCCATACCCCGCTTTTACTATACCCTCACCCTCATCCATCTTGAAGTTTAAGTAAGCGCCACCGGCTGAATAGGGATGTAAATCCGACCAGGTATCTTTAGCCCACTTGGTCATATGCGCGTTATTGGCAGGGTCCGGATCGACCGCTACGATCACCTGGGAGAAATTAGCGTCGCGATATCCCCAGGCTGTGTCACGAGCTCCCACCCTTCCCGCCGCACCATTGATCGGGTAAATGTGGATATTCGAAAATATTGTGGGCATATCATTTCCAGCCTTTATCAACAGGTCGATCGCATGATCATCGTAATGCCTGAAGAAATCTGCCTGCCAGTACCACTGGTAGCCAGCCGGATATAATCCATCAAACATGCTGTTAATGACCGGCATGGTGATTGGACCAGCAAAGTCAATCGCTGGTTGGCGGTGATCCCGGATGGGTTTAAAGACTTGCTCGGCTTTCTCCAGGGGACCGGTATAGCACCACATCACGTAACCCATATTCTGCCTGTGGTACTTTTCTGGGAAAGGTGGAGCAGGTGGGACTGCGCCGATCCCAAAGAATCCATAGAGTTCTTCAGGGGCTTTAATGATCAGGTCCTGCCAGTAATGCATCATATCCGAGGCCTGATCCATCGGCCAAAACATGGGACCTCCATAGACGGAGGTGACCGGGTTTGCGCGGAATAAGAACGAGGTAACGATGCCGAAATTTCCTCCTCCACCCCGCACTGCCCAGAATAGATCTTCGTTTTGTTCCTTGTTGGCGGTCACGAAACATCCATCCGCCAGAACCACATCTACGCTGAGCAGGTTATCTATGGTCAAACCATAGCGGCGGGAGAGGTAGCCACTGCCACCCCCGAGGGTTAACCCTCCAACACCTGTTGTTGATAAGAAACCAGCGGGCACAGCTAACCCAAAGGGATAGGTGGCATGGTCAACATCACCCCAGAGAGCGCCGCCTTCCACACGTACGGTCTTCGCATCCGGATCAACGCGAATCCCGCGCATGCGTGACAGGTCGATAACCAGACCACCCTCAACGGTGCCAAAGCCAGGCCCATTGTGAGCCCCGCCGCGCACCGCCACGTCCAATCCCTGCTCGTGGCCAAACTCGACCGCGCTGCTGACATCGGCTACATCAACACAACGTATGATGAGAGCAGGGTGCTTATCGATCATTGCATTGTAGACCTTGCGAGCTATTTCGTAATGTTGGTCGCCAGGTTGGATAATATCGCCGCGTATTTTGGTACGCAGTGCGGCTATCGCCTCCATTTTGAGACCGGTAGACTTTTTTAAGTCAGTTTGCATAGTAGACATGAAATTCCTCCGTCGGTTCGAGTGTGTGATCCCCCAATTGATTGATATGGGATTCCCCTCAGATGATCTATTGACATCTGATGTTAGACAATTATACTCTAATTTGTCAATTTTAGCTAATTAACGGCTAAATTTAGCTGGAAATTGGATTGCAATTAAACTTATAGCGCAATAGGTTAATCCCCCATAGCGAAATTGATTCAATCCAAGTCATCCCACACTTCTCGATCACTCGCCTCGAGGCAAGATTATCCGGGTGAACCAAAGCAATGATGTGGTCCAGGTTGAGGCGCTCGAGACCGAACTGCACTGAGACCCGGCCGGCCTCGGTGGCATAGCCTCTCCCCCAAAACGGATGGTCGAGTAGGAAGCCTACTTCAGTCTCGCTGAGCTCGGGCAAGTACTGTAAGCCAGCCCAACCGATGATCCTACCATCGTTATCCAGCACGACTGCCCAATTACCATAGCCGTACTTCTCCCAATGTACCTGCTGCCCTGTTATGAAACCCTGGACTTTCTCCAACGGCGGCGGGACGGGGTTTGGAAAGTACTGCAGGACACACTCGGATTGGTAGATAAGGTGCAGGGCTGCCGCATCCTCAAGTAGCAGCGGGCGTAAGGTGAGGCGAGCGGTGTGGATGGAAGGAAGCTGAAGGATCAACCAATGTGGATTTTAGCCTAAAACAGATATAAAATGTATGACATGGCGCGTGTGGTAAACTACTAAACGATAGTTTACTAGGATTTTAATTAAATGAAACCCAAAATTGAAAAGACCAAATTTGGCTCAATCAGCATCGCCGGAAATAAATATGAGACTGATATCCTGATCCGCCTGGATGGGAACTTGGAAAAACGCAAGAAGAAGCTATCTAGGGAAGTGTTCGGTACCTCGCACATCCTATCCCTGGCTGAAGCCGAGTTCGTGTACGAAAAAGGAGCGGAGACAATCATCATAGGATCAGGGCAGGATGGCATGCTGAAGTTATCTGACGAGGCGGCAGCATTCTTCAAAAAGAAGGGATGTAAAGTTACGCTGCTGCCCACACCTGAGGCGATGCATGCATGGAATAAGGCGAGAAACCCGAGCATTGGGCTGTTCCATATCACCTGCTGACGATGAAGCCGACGGTCAACCTTCCAAAAGTATCCTCTTATGATGATCCTCACACGCGTAGCTTGAACCATCTTCCTGATTTCACCAGGCTGATCTTGCTCTTCAGTGTACTCCTATCCGCCTGCACCTATCCGGCAGCTGAGTCAACCGCCATCCCAAGCGAAACAGCGGCTGCTACCGCCTCCAAAACTCCTTCGCTCACGCCAACTCAGACGCCTACCTTCACCACTACGCCCACCTCCACGGCAACCCCCACCATAACGCGTACCCCCACTCGAACGCCCACCCCCACCCAAAGCCTTACCCCCTCCATTACACCCACTCCTACGTACAGTTTTCCAACCATCACTGTGTTGATGCAGGCCAACTGCCGTTATGGACCTGGCAAAGCTTATCTCTATGCCTGGGGGATGTATACCGGTGATACCGGCACCGTGTGGGGCAGGAACGACTCAGGTACGTGGTTGTGGATCCAGCCGGATAACATCAGCTACCAATGTTGGATCGCTGCCTCGGTGGTTGAAATCAAAGGAGATATCTTCACTTTGCGGGTTGCGCCTGTGCGCCTGCCGCATTCCACTCTGTACGGCCCACCGCAGGGCGTCGCTGCAGTTCGAGAGGGCAATATAGTGACTGTCTCCTGGCAGAGAGTCAACATGACCGAGGATGATGATCGCGGCTATATGATCGAGGCCAATGTGTGCCAGAACGGCATGCTGGTGTGGATGGCAGTCGCAACCATGGATACTTTCTACACCTTCACCGATGAAACTACCTGCTCTGAGCGTTCAAATGGACTGCTGTACACAGTGGAGAAACACGGCTACACCGACCCGGTGCCAATCCCATGGCCGTAGGAGATGCATCCTTTCGAATCAGCAATTCACATTGATTGTCTAACAATAACCGGAGGAAATCGCTGTCATGACTGCGCACAAATCACCGATCGAGCACGTGCCGGTGCTCATGCTGAAACCGCAGGCCCACTCACTTTGTACCAGTTAGCTCTGGTGGAGCTGGCATAACTGCTCAATAATATCGTGAAAGCCAACTTACTCGTGCAAGTCAGATCGTTCACGAACATGAGGCTGCCCTACACGTTCATGAAAGCCTCAAGCGCTTTTTAGAAGGTTAATAAGATGGGAGACCATCCAATTTACTTTATGAGAAAATACAATTACGAATTTAGCATGAATTTGATTTAGGATCAGACATGCGGGACAGATTTAACTGCCGATTATGGTTAACCATAAACCTGATCAGCCGAAGGTAGGTTATTTCCTTGATATCTTTACTTTTCGAGATCTGCCAGAAAATTACTTTCTAGAAAATTGATTTCGAAAAATAAATCCAGGAAAATATCATGTACGTAATAGAAATAATATAGTAAATATATAGAAATAAAACCTGGGAGTGACTATGAGTGATATACCAGAGCCTTCCATCGGCTCCAGCGCGCCCGATTTCAGCCTCCCCGCTAGCAGCGGGGCTGAAATTTCCTTGAGTAATTTCCGCGATAAAACAAACGTCTATCTATTTTTTGTGCGCGAATATAATTGACTGCAGTGCCGCAGCCATGCTGCCCAGTTGGGGCAGCTGTATAAGGAATTCCAGGCCCACAGCTGCGGGGTCCTGCTGATCTTAGGGGAGCCTGTAGAAAAAGCCAAACGCTACGCGCAGAGCCTGCATCTGCCTTTCCCGGTGCTGGCAGACCCCGAGCGTAAGATATATCACCTTTATGGTCTGGAAAAGGCGATGATCTTCATCCAGCGCACCGCGTCTGTAGTGATCGACCAAACGGGGACGATCCGCTATATAAAAACAACCACCAACCCCATGGTCTGGCTGCAGGAGAGCAAGGAGCTGCTGAGTTTTGTCCAATCCATGAAATCTACATAGACTGTAAAGGCGGGTATCAATATATCTATATCTATACCAAATTCAGGAAAAAACGACCTGTAAAGAGCTCCGGGCGGGTCTGCGTCCACAATCAATCATTATCTAAAAAAATAATCCCTTAAAGGATCGATAGATATAGCATCTATTCATCCTCATATTATCTTGGCTTTATCTCATTGCGATAATATCGTACAAATACAGTCTGTTTAGTCGTGTATAAATGGACTAACATTAATAGTTTATTCGTTACTTGGGAAAACACACAAGGAGAAAAAATGAATAATTACTTGCTGCTATACAGTGGTGGGCAAATGCCTGCAACCGAGATGGAACGGCAGGAAATCACGGCCGCCTGGATGGCCTGGTACAGCCAAATCGGCGGTGCAGTGGTCGACCAGGGCAATCCATTCACCCCCATGGCTAAGAACATCTCGAGCGATGGGAAAGTTAATGATGGCCCAATCGGCATAATGGCAACCGGTTACTCGGTCATCAAAGCCAACTCATTGGATGAAGCAGTCCGGATGACTCAGGGATGCCCGGTCTTAAAAGGTGGAGCAAAAATCTCGGTTTACGAGACCTTCAACGCCATGGGTTGAGCGCTAAAAGAATTTCCAGCAATCGACGGGATTGATCCAGATCGAACTCCTGAGTTAAAACTCAGGAGGTTTGTATTTAATTACCATGGTCTCAGGCAGGAAACGAATGATAATCGCAATTACAACTTCATCAATGCAGTTTACTTCTTCACAAGCCAGACAGATAGCAGGTTTTTTGAAAACATACCTTCCCCGGATGAGAAAAGTACCGTGTGTTAAAGTCATCTACCACTATTCTAAACCGGAGAACGCCGGTGGAGGTACCATCTCCATATGGGAAAGTGTCGAGGCACTGAAATAATTCCGAGATAGCGATTTGTTTAAATGAAGCAGTTGATTTCGAGAAGATGATGAACATTACCACCACCACGGAAGCATATCCGCTCGGCATTTCATTATAAATTTCCAGATATCACTTATTAAATAGTGCTTCCCTGCTGCTGGTCTAATTGACCTTCCGAGGAGGTTTACTTCCTGGTTACCAGCAAGAATAGAGAACACAGTTTCCGTGGCAGTGCAGGCGGTGAAAGAAGCTGGGTAATTACAGCAGTCACCTCACTCTCCTGCCTATCCAATTGAACGGTAGTGTGGCTGCAGCAAATGCGTCTCTAGAGAATCCCATAGATTCAGCTGAAAAATATAAAAAATATTAACTTTTTGCCTCCCTATTACGGCAAGAAGGATGTTAATTATATATAGTATGTTATTAACCCAAAATCATTTTTATTTCATGTATTTTTACTAACATAAAAGTTAATATTATCCAATTAGTCCATATAAATGGGCTAACGATTACAAAAATGATGAACTAAATAAACCTCGCTACAAAGGAGAAAAAATGTCAAATTACGTCTTGCTTTATACCGGTGGTGGTATGCCTGCAACTGAAGCCGAACGGAAGAAAATTACGGATGAGTGGTTGAGCTGGTACAAGAAAATCGATAACGCGGTTGTGGACCAGGGAAATCCATTCTCGCCCACGGCAAAGTACATTTCGGGGGATGGTCATGTATACGATGGTCCAATTGGTTCAATGGTTACGGGCTATACAATCATCAAAGCAATGTCTTTAGATGCAGCTATTCAACTAGCAAAGAGTTGCCCTGCCTTGAAGAGTGGTGGCAAGATCTCAGTCTATGAGACGATCGATGCCATGGCTTAGAAGATGCAGAAAACAGCACCATAATATGATAATTTGAATGAAACCTCCTGACTGTATGGTCAGGAGGTTTTTATATCGTCCAACTTTATGCTTAAGCACTCGCGATTTACGATAGGTGTAACAATCCCTTCAACATCTTTATTTTGGGAAAGTCCATCCCGAGGCAATCGCTAGAACACTAGATGCTATCTAATAATTCCAGGACCTCCACATTGGATGGTATATCAGTCATGTTACGCCCATAGTGTACAAAACGCGCCACGCCGGCTCTGTCTACAATCACCTGGGCTGGCATGCGGCCCAGTTTGAACAGATTGACTTCCTGACCATATAGCTTGAGAATGCTCGCTTCTGGATCAGGCAGTCCAATGAAAGGCAGGTCATGTTCACACCAGTAAGTTTCGAAGGTTTTGGCATCGTCCGGACCAACCACGATAACCTGAGCCTGTCGTTTAATAAATTCTTGATAATCCCGGCGCAACTGCGCCATGTGCCTTCGGCAGAATGGTCACAAGAAACCACGATTGAAGACCAGTAATACCTTTGATTTTTGGCGAAAATCAGATAGTCGCACAAGTTTGTCATTAAAATCTTTCAGTGCAAAATCGGGAGCAGGGGTGTTTAAGGAAACCCTCGGCATCTATTTTCTCCTACGCTTGAATTTGACCTACAAAATTGATTACTGCGTCTATAAACGCCTGCGGTTGTTCTTCGTGTGGTACATGCCCGGCATTTTGGATTATATCCAAGCTGGCATTCGGCAGCTCATCCGCCAACCTGAGACTGTCTTTTGTCGGCACAATCCGGTCGTCATCACCGGTGATTACCAGTGTAGGCATGCTAAACTCGCTCAATCGTAGAGGCAGGCCTGTAGGCCGGCTGGCAAGAGTTAATTCCCACAGCGCTTTATCCCAATGTTCAACCTTGAAAGGCTTTAGATAATATTCAGCCATTTCAGGAGGCAGAAGGTCAGGGTTATGCCAGGCCATTTTGATCAGTTCACGCCCGCGGGCCAGGATTTGACGGGTGACTAAAGGACCCAAATGGCGCATCTGCGGGGACGCCAACAAAGGTTGTAGCCATCCGGGTATTCCACCGCCGCGATACACCGCCGGGTCAATCAAGATCAGGGCTACTATCCGCTCAGGATGTGCCAATGCTGCCTGCATAGCAACGGTTCCGCCGGCTGAGTTGCCAACCAGAACAGCCTGTTTGATACCATAGTGGTCCAACAGCCCAATCACCAGCTCAACCTGCGTTTCAGGGCTGTAGGGGTTCTGCCCCTGCCAGGTGAGTGCGTGCTCTGAGAGACCGAACCCCGGGCGGTCAAAGGCGATGACCATACCCAGCCGGCTGAGAGGTTGTATGACTGCGTGCCATGAGTATAGACTAGCTGCGAACCCATGCAGGAGCACGAATACTGGTTCCCCCTGCCCTCTTTTTTTGACGTGGATATCCAGTCCATTAATTTCAACGAACTCAGAATCATCATCAGCCAATTCATGGGGTTGGAAAGTCCGCTTGAGCGGCGGCACAGGAATCAGGAACGGCCCGGCCACCAGCATGGCTAAACCTCCTGCCAAAACGAGCAGTCTCCGCCGCTTACGCAACTGTCTCATGCTCCAGCCTCCCCAGCTTGACCAGCTTTTACTGCCAGGTTTTTACCCGGCAGGATATATGCCAGGACCAATGATAATGCTACTAATCCAAAGGTGATCCAGGTGGGTAAAGCTACTGCGGGCACGCCGGAGAACTTCACCGCAATCCCTGCCAATGCCCACAAAATAACTGCAGTATAGGCTACATCGCGCCGGGTGAAGTTCATAACCACTGCGATCACCAACACGGCTGCCAGGACGATCCCCATCCAGATTTCCGGGGCAATCCCAAACCCATTCCAGTTAAGGTAATCCATCAGGCTCGTGATGTTAGCCACCGTGGCTACGGTGATCCAGCCTAAATAAATACTGAAGGTCAGCTGGGTGGTATATCGCTCGGCTGGTGAGACCTTTGTCTGTCCAATCCCCAGGTGCAGGTAGGTGACGATCAGCGTGCCAAGCAGGATCAGCATGGCTATTACGGTAAGAGCAAACATTTTATAATGCCACAGGAAGATCCAGGCGATGTTCGCCAGGCCTCCCAGGCATATCCACCAACCCGTTCTCCGCAGGCGGGGGTTTTCGCGCTGCGAGGGCAAAGCCTGGAACACAGCAAAAGCTATCAGCCCAAGGTAGATCAGTCCCCAGATGGAAAAAACGTAGCCTGCGGGCACAAAATAAACCTTGAAGAGGTCAGAAATTTGGCCGGTTCCTAACCCATTGATAGGCAGGGCATCAGCAAGCACATTGACCACGATGGTAGCCACGATGGTCAAGACTACAGAAATTTGTCGCAGTGTATCTTTCATTTTATTCACTCACTTTCATTTCCAATGTAATATATATGTGGTCGTTAGAGCCTCCACCCAGATAAAACATCTTCTTCAGCAGGCCGTATTTCTTGTCAAGATAATGATCAATCTTTCGGTCGATCTCTGGGTCAGTCACCTCACGTGCAGCCGCCGGGATCCACTCACCAAGCCGCGCCCCATCCATTCTGCATGGGGCGATGTTCACTTGGTCGATGTTGCGAATCCGCTTCACCTTGCCAGAATCGGCTATCGTTCGCACGTATAGTACCCCGCCATCCTGCACGAACCATACGGGGGTTTTCACGCCTACACAGCTCTTTCGGAAGGTTTCCAGATTTAGATATTTTTGATTCACAAAAGATTTATGTATATTGCTCATTTTTTTCTCTTCGATACACTTCCAATGCATACTGCCTCGCCCTGGCGTGGTCAATAATTGGGGCGGGATATTCTTTTCCAATCCTACAGCCTGTTTGAGACTGTACATCATCCGGCATAGCCCAAGGAGTGTGGATGAACGCATCTGGTACTTTTGATAGCTCAGGAACCCAGCGTCGAACAAATGTGCCCTGCGGGTCAAATTTTTTTCCTTGCAGCACAGGGTTGAATATTCTGAAATATGGCGCAGCATCTGTTCCCGTCCCTGCAGACCACTGCCAGCCGCCATTGTTCGAGGCTGGGTCTCCATCAATCAGATGTTGCATAAAATATCGCTCACCTTGGCGCCAATCAATCAACAGATCTTTCACCAGGAACGAGGCCGCAATCATGCGTGCGCGGTTATGTATCCATCCGCTGGCATTCAGCTGGCGCATGGCGGCATCCACAACAGGATAGCCAGTCCGCCCCTCCACCCAGGCCGCAAACCCGTCGCTATCCTCCTGGCAGCGAATATTGCGCAGTTCAGGACGGAAGGCGGTGCGGAGGACCTTGGGGTAATTATGTAGTATGCTGGCATAAAACTCACGCCAAATCAACTCGTTAAGCCAGGTTTCAACCCCCTGCCAGCTGGCAGGATTCTGTGCCCGTGCACCCGCTTCTCGCCCCGCCCAGGCTGCCTGCCTGGCTGAAAGCATCCCGAAACGCAGATAAGGTGAGAGTCCTGATGTGCCATCCAAATCCACACGATTGCGAGTCTCTGCATAAGCGTAGATATGAGAATCGATGAATGCATCCAGCCGTTTGTGTGCCTCTGCCTCACCGACCTGGAATATGCGCGCCGACGGAGATGTTGGAGAGTCTGGCACATCCTGGCTGGCAAGCGCAGGCGGTGCAGCGAGCTTTTCTGGGGCGGGGAGCGGTCTGCCTGGGAAGGATAGGCTGTGCCACTTCCTGCTGAACGGGGTAAACACCGTGTAGGGAGTGCCATCGGGTTTCATTAAGATCTCTGGTGGGTGAACGGTGACACCTGGCGTAAGTGTCAGGGGGAGCTCGCGCAATACCCGGTCATCCCGCTGCCTGGCATAAGGAGAAACATCCGCCTCGGCGAAGATGCGCACTGCCCCACTCTCTCGGCACAGCAGGTGGAGCACTTCCACCGGGTCTCCGTTCCGCACGATGAGGGCACTGCCACGCTGGTGTAGGTTTGAATCTAATAAGCGTAAGCCATCAAATAAGAAACCTATCCTATTTTGACTTGCCTGAGGCGAAGTGAGCAGTTTCGGGTCGAGAATAAACAGCGGAACAACCACATCCGCCTGGCTCATGGCTGCAGCCAATGCCTGGTTATCACTCAAACGTAAATCACGCCTGATCCACCAAATCACAATTCTCATGCTATACCCTCATCAACCGAACAAGTTTTCAAGGCATCCTATAAGATAAATGATCAACATCTATCGCATTATCGATGTATACAGGTTTGTGTTCAATCAGATTAAACCCATACCAATCCTTGTCGGTCCGATCATGTCATTCACAAATAACATTAAGCGGATAACTGCTTACTCAACCAATCCCGGATCACCACGCCATCATCCCCGAGGTAGTGTTCGACAGCCTGGCGGTAGATGGTGTAAAACTGCTCGACCACACCGGTTGAGATGCCATAATTTCCCAGCAAACCATTCAGCCAGGAAACCGAATGATCCAGCAGGTTGATGTCACCGAGGATCAGGGCAGAATAGATCTGCCGGGTGAGATTATCGTTTGCAATCTCCAAATAGACGGGCTCGATCGAAATTGCTTGCATGGTAGACGCGACATAGCCAGAAATGAAGGATTCGTTCTGAAGGAACCGGCTAAGGACATGGCTATATGCAGATGAAAGCGGCAGCGCAGCAGGTATCGAAGGAGGTGCCATCACCAGTAGCTCTGTGGTATTCGGTACCATGGGCACATTAGTACCCAGGTAGTAACCGGATATGCACTGAACGGTCGCCGGAACCTGGATGAAGACCCCGCCCCCAAATGTCAGGGGGATGCCCTGCCTGGTGAGAAATTCGGACATGGTGCGGAGGCTGGCAGCGCTGGTTAGCGTTTGCGCCGCTGATAAAACCTGGGTAGGTTTGGTGGATTCGATGGCGGCATCCAGGTCTTGAAGGGGCACATTGGATCCCAAATAAATCACATCCCAGCCTCTCCTCCTAAGCAGATACGTGATCAACAGCAGGATAAAATCATGCGCTTCCCCTGGCGGGCAGGCTGCCAGGATGCGTCCTGAGCGGGTGGGCGGTGCTACAGATGCCAGCAGAGTGTTTATTCTGCGGATGGCGATTGCAGTTGTAAAGTGTTCCTGGTGCACACTGGTCGTCCCGGCATACCAGCCTTCTCCGATGTGCGCCAGACCTTTTTGCAACACCTCGGTACATATGGTTTCAGGAGCCGCGATCGCGAATGCCTGGTCGAGCACCCGATTAGCGGTCTGGTCATCAAACGCTGCACAGGCAGTCGTCCATTGTTCCCGTAATTGATCGAGTATGACTTCACCCTTGCTGATCTCAGGCATCGTCACCTGTATTTGGGCTTTATTTTTTGAGTCTTCAAACTTCATCGCCTTCCACATCTCAACCGCATGGCTGATGCTCAGGCCTTCCTTTTGCCTTTCCACCAGCCATTTGAGCATCTCAATATCCTGCTTGGTATATAAGCGATGACCACCAGCCGTCCGTTGGGGCTTGAGCAGACCATAACGCAGCTCCCAAGCCCGTAACGTGGAAGCGCTAAGACCGACTTCATGCATCACTGCCTTTAAATTGTAGATTGGGGTGGTGTCAGACATTTAATATCCTTTCCTGCGGAAGCTGATTATCGCAGTGTGGGTAGATCGGTGAGCACCGTAGATCAATCAAGCATTGTCCATATATTGTACAAAATATTATAACATTTTGTATAGATATTGTAAAGAATGCTATATTAGGTTTCGCTTAATCGTAGAGGTACTCAGGTCTCTCATTTATTGACGAAAAAGTGTGGTGTGGGAATTCAATAGCAGTGAAATACCGTGTAAAGATCGTTTATATGGGTACAGAAGATCGTAGCTTTTTGGTTGGGGGATGATTATTCGAATTCAACACTTTGACGAATTTCGAAGATCATACTAGCCCACGCGAACACCCAACACCAAAATCGCCCAATCTTAGGTGGGCGATTTTAGTGTTGGGCTTCATGATTCTCTTATTGCTAATTTAAATCCAGATCAGTGACAAGTCCCGTTGCCAGTATCAGTAAAGGTCTTTCCCACCACGGGGATAAACTGCCAATCATATCCATTCGATTGCAAGGTCAGCTTTAGTACGCCCAAAGTATTATCGTTTTGCACTTCACTGTTTGCGATCGCCTTTTTTATGGGTCGGAGACCTTTACCGCCTGTACCCACTATGAATTCGCGTATGCCATTCACCGGATCCGCGACACCATTCGGGTCCTGAGGCGCAAATCGTTCGTAATCATGGTCATGACCATTAAGGACCAGATCTGCACCAGCATTATAGAGTATTTGCCAGATCGGCACTAATTCGGTATCATTTCCATGCTCACCCGAGCTAAATCGGGGTTGATGCCAGTACGCCATGGTGCACAGTGCTGGGTGAGCAGCCAGGTCCGCACTCAGCCACTTTCCCTGCGGAGAATTCGCGTTACAGCCACCGACTTGAGAACAATTGGCATTAATCACAACAATGTGCCATACCCCGAGATCATAGCTATAATAGCCCTTTTGGGGGTCTCCTGCGGCCGTACCAAAATAATTATAGTAACCGGCAGCGTTTTTAGTTAGGTATTCATGATTACCCACGGATGGGAACGTGCGCATTTTTTGACGACCCCAACTAGGATCGTAACAATTAGTAAACTGGCTTGCTGAACCTGACTCATACGCATTGTCACCCAGGGTAATCACTGTTCCTGCGATATTGGCGATTAACGCAGCTGTTTGCTGATCACCCGTTGTATTGCAGGAAGCGATGTCACCCGCAGCTAAGACCACTTGGTCGGCACCCGTCTGGCTCTGGGGAACTTGGGCTAAATTTATGGAGGCCTGACCAATATTATGCAGTGCATCAAGATAAGATCCATAACCTGAAGAGGTAGCCCACTCGGCTGCTGATTCGACTGCAGTGCCTTCTCCCCACTCATTAAATGTAGTTATGAGCTGAAATCTCGCACCAGAAGCGACCATAATGCTGATATCTTGTTGCCACAACACCAGGTCGCGCCCTAATTTTGGATTTTCACCTGCCTTCCAAAACCCAGGGCTGATCGTGTAGCTGTATTCACCCGCTGAAGCCGACGGCCTGGCCGGGTTATACTGGTGCCATCCATCCGGCTGGTTGGCACACGACTGGTATCCTGGGAAGACTTTAAGCACAATATAGGCATTCACGGTATTTGCCTGTTGCCAGCGATCCACCATGGCACAACCATCTTTTGCGTCCGCATAAACGAAGACCACAAAACGGTTGTCGATCCGCAGGTATGCTGGATCGTTGCTATACTTGTCCCTAAGATAGATCAGATCTGCGTTCAGCGTGCCCCCATCCGGATTAGCGACGCCATCCGGCTCATAATAGATACTCCATTTAAAAGGGGTACCAACGGCCGCAGACAAGATCGATGGCATCCGGTTATCTGTCGCTGATCCCTGCCCCCACCAAGAAACAATGCCTGCCTCGATATTCCCATACAACATAGCGCTTATTTGCTGCCGAATGATCGCCGGGTCTGCCTGGTCATAGTAGCCCAGTGTAGGCTGATAGTTTGTATACGGGTGGATGCCTTTCTGTGTCCATGCTTCTGGGAACCAGGGATAATAAAATGCAGCTCTAATTGGAAAGGTTAATGAGTCCAAACTACTTTTATTATCCGCCACTGTTGAGTTGGAGACTATATTCGCAGTGGTTGACTGATCGCCTGAGCTTGAGGCCTCGCTTCCGACCGGTATTCCTTGATTCAATACCGATTTTGACGTCATCGAAAGCGGGAGCATAGTGTTGGTTTTTGCTAAAACACTCCCACCTATCGACAGGCTTAAAAGAATTACCAGTATGTACCTGAGTGATGACCATTTATTTTTCATAATGTTTCTCGAATATCCCTCCCTAAACGATTTTGATTCAACCTACAACGCAGTTCCATCCCCTTCGTTTTTCCCCTGCCTAATCCTGTGCCTATCTATTTAGTAATTCCACCCTTCAAATGAGCTCAATCAAAGTGAAAACACCAATAGCATATGGGTGCATCCATTAATGTCTCATTGAAGTTATTATTATAATAATAACTATCCAATTAGTCAAGTTTATAATTACTCAAAAGGAAGGAAACTGCAGTAGACCTACCACGGTGGAAAGACAGGAAGGTAGTTGCTTTCCCGATTAAATACACAAAAACTGGTGCTCACTCCAGTTCTTTGAGCTCATCCAAAATCCGCTTCGCAACCAACCTGCCAGAGATCATCGCCGTTGGTATACCGGTTCCAGGGTGAGTACTGGCACCTACGAAGTATAGATTGCGGTAGTGGGCATGCCGGTTGGCGGGGCGGAAATACGCCAGCTGGGTCAGTTTGTGCGACAGTCCATGGGTCGAGCCGTTGACAAGGTTGTAGCGTTTACGCCACGAAAGGGGTGTCAGGCTGGTTTCAAACTTGATATGGGTGTCGAGGTCGGTGATCCCCAAAGTCGCCAGACGGCGAAACACATGTTTACGCGCCTTGTCTGTCAGGTTTTCCCAATCCTGTTCCCCATTCTCAGACAGGTGCCCCACTGGCACGATGGCGATCAGCGTATCCTCACCAGGTGGAGCCATGGATGGGTCCAACCGAGCGGGTGCGTGGATATATAGACACGGGTTGGCAGGCAAATCCAGGTCCTGGATAATCGATTCAAAATTCTGGCGGTAGTCATCTGCCAGGAATAAGGTATGCGGACCCAGAGTGTCGTAAGGTTTATCCACACCCCAAAAGAAGCTGATCACCGAACACGAATATTGCATGCGAGATATTCTTTCCGCCGAAGCATCCTTTGGAAGAAGATCGTTATACACATATGGCAGGTCAGCATTCGCCAGGATGATATCCGGCGTGATGTGTTGATTGTGTTCAAGCTCCAGCCCTGTGGCACGTGCGCGGTTCACATTGATGCGCTCCACGGTGGTGTCGAAGGCAAATTCAACTCCGGCCTGGCGTGCCAGGACCATGAGCGCTTCCACGATGCTGTATATCCCACCTTTGGGATACCAAACCCCATGTTCCAGTTCCGTATAGGGCATCAAGGAGAAAGTGGCGGGTGCGTCGAACGGGCTTAATCCCATATACACATCCTGGAAGGAAAAAGCAGCCTTCAAACGCGGGTTATCGAAGTATACCGACATATGGGCATAGTGCTTGACCAGCGGTTTAACCTGGAACAACACGGGAATATTGCTCAATGAGAAAAAATCGGTAAAGCGGCGAAAATCACGATTTACCAATTTTTCCATGCCCACCTGATAATGCCGCCTACCTTCTTTGTGGTACTCCTGAAAGCCTCGAAATGCTCCTGGCTGGATGGATTCCAATTGATCCCTGAGGGAATTCATGTCAGACGTGAGTGACAGCTGACTGCCATCGTCAAAGACAAGCCGGTAGGTTGGGTCAACCCGCTTAAGATCTAGCAGATGTTCCATGGGTGTGCCCATAGTTTTAAATTCCGCTGCATAGATAGGATGCATGACCATCAGGGTTGGTCCGGTGTCAAAATGGTGCCCTTCCCGCTCGATCCAATCACAGCGTCCGCCTGGATGGGGATTCTTTTCTATTACGGTAACCTGCATCTCGTGAGATGCCAGGTGGATTGCCGCACATATCCCACCGATCCCGGC
>JBGPBQ010000051.1:0-17813 GCA_041481345.1 Anaerolineae bacterium | reverse complement strand
GATTCAAATTTGACAGTGATACGTCCCCCAGAAATTTCAGTGTCAGGTGTATATTCGAGGCAGCTACCCATCGGATGGGCACTTTACTCAGCTGGCTTTTATATTTACTAACCACTTCATCCAACCGGTTTTGGATATCCAGCGATAGATCAATCGCAATAAATGCCCGTATAACTGCCATCATGCGTCATTCTCGCGATATATTCCAGATAATTAATGTCCTTTTCCTTATTTTACAATCTAAAATTATTTGGTTACTAAGTCTTATTTCTAATCGGTCACTTCTAAATAATTTTATGCCTGGTCATAACATGACAACTGATATTCGTCGATCAATTCAAACCATAGCATAAGATAGACAAGTTTGCAAGGGTAAAACCACCCCTCCCATCATGGTTTATATTGGGAATAATCTGCCTGCGTATCAAGGTCCTGGAGCACGCTTTGAGAATCTACACTCACGTAATCAATCACTTCATTGTGCGCAATCAGGAAATTCCTAAGTGTTGTGGGGGGCGTAAGGTTAAGAATTTCCTTACAGTATGATTTCCCAACTATCCATGGATGCCCTCGATGCATCTGATAGCTTGGTACGATGATCTTATGATGAGTCTCAACATATCTTTCCACAATTATTTGGACAACTTTCAGTTCAATCTGCGGTTGGTCACCCAGCACGATTAATGTAGCTTCAGACTCATCCCCCAAACTTTTTAATCCAACCTGTACCGATGTAAGCATTTCGCCATTGGCAAAATCTATGTTATCAATGTACTTAACTTCGTATACTCTCAATGCATCCTTGAGTTCAGCCTGATTTCCGCCCGTCACAACATGGATATCATTCACGTGGGCTTCTACTAGGGTGCTGATGACTTTACCGATCACGGTGGTCTGACCCCATGGCATCAGCATTTTCTGTTGTCCCATGCGCTTGGATTGCCCTGCCGCTAAAACGATCGCTGATATCATGCCTCCGCCTCACTTTCTGGGAACATGTGCAGGAATTTCGTGTAATCTTCCGGTGAATCTATATCCATCAGGATATTCGCCTCATGCCAGGGCACCCATTGGACAGGATAATGGCTGAAGAGTGCTCTGCCTCCCACATCGCCTTCTATGGTAAGCAGGTCTCTGAACGTATCCACATCGAACAGCACCGGGTTGCCTCGTTGCCCATCGACTTGAGGTGCAATGATCGGGTTCAAGCTCACCTGATGGGCTTCAACCAGGCTTTTAATCAAGCTCGCTGGGATTTGAGGCTGGTCCGCTTGTAAGAACACTACTCCTCCTCCTTCCCCACCCAATGCAGTAAGCCCCGCTTTAATGGATGAGCTCATCCCGTCCATCCAATTATAATTATTGACTATGCGCACTGGAAGATCTTTTATTTCTGCCTGTACTTTCCCCGCATTGGAGCCGACTACCACCCCCACGGGTGAAAGTCCCGCATTTATAGCACTGCTTACCACATGCCTGATCAAGGCTTCACCCTTCCACTTCAATAGCTGCTTAGGCTCACCAAACCGGCTCGAATTTCCAGCTGCCAATACAACGCCTCCGATTTGTTCAATTACTGCGTGAATTCCAATGATCTTTTCAGCCGTTTGATCACCATCAGTAAGAATTTTTCTGTCCCCCCTTGAAAGGGTTGCAATGATACACGCTTGGAAAACAGGAAGCAGCTTCTCACCAATCGTCTTAGCCTGTGACTGCAACTCAGGAGTATCCGCCTGGTTTACTAAACCAATCTTGCGTGCCTGCGATGGAATATTTTTCATACCTCCTTCGTTGCTGAGCAGCAGTTTTACCAATGCATCGCCTGTGATTGTCTCGCCAGGTTGTAAGCCAGTTAACTCGGCAAATCTTTCCGGTCTATGCACCCACATATTGGTTAAGGGCTTGCCCAATCCAGATAAACCCGCCACAACCACGACTAATTGTACGAAGTCAGGGATGGTTGGTTCGTGCTTAGCAGGCGCTTTGAGAGGGCGGGCTCGTGAGCCATCGGCTTCGATCAACAGCGGTAGGTTATGCTTTTTAGCCAATTGGTATACACCGTCCAATACGTTTAGCTGTAACCCACTAAGGCGACCATTGTTTTCCTCGCTGTAGAGTAGTAATATTCCATCGGGTAACTGTTTTTCAAGCCTGGCAATATCTTGCGGTGAATTTATTTCCCCAACATGATCGGCTAGTTTTGCCTGCCAGGAGCCGAAATGCGTGGAGGTTGTCACCACCACCGTCCGAGATGATATATCCGCAGTATTCGGTGTCAATAATTCCCTTGCTGCTTGGAAAATCGCGGTTGTCTTACCACCCGCCCCCACGAAGGCTATGCAAGCCGGCGGAGAATACCTAAGCGCTTTAATGAGTTTCATAAATGATCAGTAAGTTCACTCAGTTGCATTAACCAACGACGGTCACTTTCAGCATTCCCACCTTAAGTCCATAAATGGGGTCTGAGCTCTGCTTTTGACAGGATTGCTTCAAGGACACCCCCCCCTATCGACAAAGCTTTATCGGATATATGGTTGCACAACTGTGGATCATTGCGTGGATCAAGATCTCCAATTTTCATGCCTTTATGGATTTCAACATCCGGGTGGATCAAACCACGTAACACCCCACTGAATGGTGCCTTGATCGGCTGTCCATTCAATTCAGCCAGAGTTTCCCCCTGCCTCACCAGGTCGCCAATCGCCTTCATCGCCATCAATGCGCCATCTGCAGGGGCGAGAAGCACTCGTTCGGTCTGTTTCTCTCCCACGGCCTCTGGCGTCCCACTATCAGGCTGAGGCGGGCCATCCCAGAGCACTCTTCCCAGCCAGGGACCGCGCTGCGTCTCGATGGCGGCATGGCAGTTTGCCCCACCAATGAACCCTGGACCCAGCCCGATGTACAATTTCGCTGTGTGCTTTAATGCCTCTGGAGCTATTTTTAACATGCGCGCATCCACGATCACGCTTGGGTGTACCGATTGAACGGATTTCCCGTCTGGATCGATGAGCACCGGGATGCGACCTTTCGAAAGAAGCTGCAGCACTCGCAAAGGATCATCGATCTCGCTCACCTTCTTTGCAGTAATACCTTCGATCGTCACTTCCCCCGCAAAGATCGCTTCACTAAAACTGGCCATACGCCTGACTGCCAGTGGCTTCGGCAGCTCGATGATAACCACCTTGAACCCCGATTTATGCAGTCGAAAAGCCACCCCACTGGCCAAGTCCCCACCACCGCGAATCAAGACGATCATAATCTGCCCAATCCTCTCAATACGCGTTCCGGTGTGAGCGGGAATTCGTAAAACCAGACCCTTGTCGCCTGGTGCACCGCATCGATCACCGCGGATGCCAGGGGCATGAATGGCATTTCTGCCATCCCTCGTGCCCCATACGGACCAATCGGGTCAGCATATTCTTCAATCACAGCCTTTACCTGGTCTGGAATATCGTCAATAGTCGGGATCAAGTAAGTTGACAGCAGTGGGGTTAATACATACCCATCCTTCTGGATGAAATTTTCTAGGATGGCATATCCTGATGCCTGCACAACGCCCCCCTCGATTTGACCCTGTACATTAAGCGGGTTTACTGCCCGCCCAACATCATTGACCGAGATCACTTCTAAGATGTGGATAAGGCCAGTCTCCATATCCACCTCGAGCGTCACTCCCTGAGCAACATATCCATACGCAAAATTGGGTTCCGACTTACCGGTTTGTGGATCGTACATGGTTGTGGGTGGCGGTCTGTATTGATAGGTGGCAACTGCTGGGCGGTCTTCGGCTTTCCACTTCTGAAGCGCCAGCTCACACGCCCCTTTAATAGAGTTCCCGGCCATAAACGTCATCCTTGATGCTGAAGCGCTTCCCGAATCACCCGTGACTGCTGTGTCGGAGGCAATCAGGCGGATTTTGCTCGTGGGAATCCCCAAGGCTTCAGCTGCCACCTGAACCATGATGGTGTGTGCACCCTGTCCGACGTCTGCTCCGGCATGATGAAGAATCACCTCATTTATTTCAGCATCGCCTCTTATTTCTACCGTCGCCATCGATTGCTCGGGTGCACCGAACGAAAAACCGACATTCTTGAAGGCGCAGGCGAAACCCGTCCCTCGCAGCAGGTTGGGTTTTGTTGAAGGCTGTTGGGCTACCAGAGATTGATTGACCTCTTCTCCGCATTTATCCACCACTTTTCCAATTGTTACGCCTTTTGGCAGCGGCGTGCCAACCGTCAACAATGCACCTTCAGTGAGCACATTTCTCCGTCGAATCTCAACCCGGTCCATTCCAAGTTTCTCAGCCAGGCGGTTCATCTGTGTCTCGGCTGCGAATGCACCTTGGGGTCCACCAAATCCCCTGAATGCACCATTGGGAAGGTTATTAGTATATACTGCGTATGAATCCACCTTGACATTGGGGATTTCGTATGGTCCCGTGCACATTAGGGTTGCATTTCCAAGTACTTTTGTGGAGGTATAGACATACGCGCCTCCATCCGCAATGACCTCTACCTCAGCCGCCAGGAGTTTCCCCGCCTTACTTGCCCCCCAACGTGACCGTAAAATATACGGGTGGCGTTTATGGTGACCAATAATGGATTCTTCCCGTGTCCAAATGATCTTTATCGGTCGGTCGATCCCCCTTTGGTGCAATCTCCACGCTGCCAGCGCCAGGACAATTTGTACCGACATATCCTCCCGACCCCCAAACGCTCCGCCAATGGCTGGATAGATCACCCGCACATCTTCGAGCGGTATATTCAATGCATGCGCGATCTGTTGCTGGTCCTCATGCGTCCATTGACCGGCCACCTGAACGGTCGCCCGGCCTTCCTCGTCGATATATCCCAATCCTGCTTCTGGTTGTAAAAATGCATGTTCCTGGCTGGGCGTGTGGTATTCCCCTTCGATGATGACATCAGCTTTGGAAAATCCGTCCTCCACGTCTCCTTTTCTAATACGGTAATGGCAAAATATATTGGAGCCGCGATCCGGATGCAGCAAGGTCGCATCTTCCTGCATCGCTTTCTCCATATCCGTCAGCACCGGCAGGTCCTCATACTGAACTTTGATAAGATCTCGCCCTTCGGCTGCAATCTCCTCCGTCTCTGCCACTATCAAAGCCACCTGGTCACCGACGAATCTCACCCGGTCGGTATAAGGTTTGCTTGATCCAGGCCCGCATAATACAGGTTGATCGTTGTAAATCAACCCATATTCATTTACCGGCACATCTTTGGCAGTGAATGTAGCGATCACCCCTGGCAGCGCATCCGCCTGTGATGTATCGATGGAGTGGATGATGGCGTGTGGTCTTCCGGCGAATAGAATCTTCATGTAAACCTGATCGGGTAGATTAACATCTCCAGGGTAGAGTGTCTCCCCCGTTACCTTACCTAGTGCATCAATGCGATGGATGGGTTGTCCAATGACAAGCATATTCTCTCCAATCATGATGACATCACATCTTATTTCATCGGATAAATATTATACTCTGCTACCAAATGCTATATTAAGAAAAATCCTTCCTGTATCTGCAGGAAGGATTTCCAAAAGGATGGGTCGATACAAAATTTAGTCTTCCGGCATGTTTGTCGCCTGTGTTAAATATGGATCGAATTCCTGCTCGCGCTCCTCGCGGAACTGCTGTGTGTATAACCGATAATAATGCCCTCTGGCGCGCAGCAATTCGCTGTGCGTACCCATCTCGGTGATGCGTCCATCTTCAACCACGATGATTCGGTTCGCCCGTTTAATCGTGGATAGACGATGCGCAATAATAAAGCTCGTCCGTCCTAGCATCAGGTTTTCCATCCCCCGTTGGATAAGCGCTTCGGTCAACGTATCCACCGAGCTCGTGGCTTCGTCCATGATAAATATATCCGGCTGTGCCAGGATTGCCCGGGCGATGCTTACCAGCTGCTTCTGACCGACCGAAAGCAGGTTCCCACCTTCACCTACATCCTGGTCGTATTTCTTTTCAAAGTTCTGGATAAAATCATGCGCTCCGGCTAACTTTGACGCATTTTCGACCTCTTCATCCGTCGCATTCAAACATCCATAACGGATGTTTTCCCTCACTGTCCCTGAGAATAGGTGTGGGGTCTGCAGCACGATCCCCACGCGCGACTGGATCCCGTGCAGGGTGAATTCGGTATAGTCCCGCCTGTTGATCCTGATCACCCCTCGCTTGGGTTCATAAAAACGGCACAATAAATTGACGATTGTGCTTTTACCACCTCCGGTGGGACCGACCAATGCGATCATCTCGCCCGGTTTGATCTTCATTGTGAAATCGGTCAAAACTGGCTTTCCGTCTTCATAAGTAAAATCCACATGGTCAAATTCGATCTCACCCTTGATCGTGCCAGGGTCAGCGGCACCTGGGCGGTCGAACACCTCCGGGACCGAATCAAGTAAGGTAAAGATGCGCTCCCCCGAAGCGATGGAATGCTGCATCTCGGCGTACACGCGTGCAAGGTCTTGGATCGGCCACATCATGAAGGTTAGATAGCTCACGAAAGCCTGGATACCACCAATGGTCATAATCCCCAGGTGGGCTTGTAATCCGCCGTACCAGACGATGAAACCTAATGCGATCGCCGATATGATTTGCACAGTTGGGAGGAAGAGTGCCGATAACCAGGCTGCATGGTAGCTGGATCGATACATCTCATCGGTCAGGATTGTAAACTCCTTGAGATTTTCCGCTTCTCTGCCTAGTGATTTCACCACCCTCACTCCACTGATATTTTCGTTGTATGCCCCGGTGATCTTTGAATTCGCTTTGCGTGAATTACGGAATTCAACCAGGATGCGCTTGCGGAATTGGACCGCAATGGTTAATAGGATTGGAATTGCTCCCAGGACGATGAGAGCCAGCTTCCAATTGATGATCATCATGAATATCGTCGACGTAATGATATTCATGATTGCCCAGGTGCTATCCACGAGACCCCATGTCACCAGGTCTGACACGCGCCCAGAATCGGAGGTAACCCTGGCCATCAGCCTGCCTACCGATGTCTGGCTGTAAAATGCCAATGACAACTGTTGGAGATGGTTGAACATCGACTTGCGTAAATCGAATTGGATCCGCTCGCCTAATATTCCTGCCAGGAAAATGAAGAAGAATACGCAGACAGACTGAACCAGGATCAAGCCACCATAAAGAGTAAGGAGACTCCTCAGGGCATGTTGGCTTTGGGCAATAATTCCTTGGTCAATAATATTCTTGTTGATATAGGTAAATATTGCATCCAAGATCGAGGTGAAGGCGATCATCACCCAGAACCCTGCCACCCAGCGCCAATGAGGCCTCGTCAAGCTGAATATCCTTCCAACGGTTTTACCCGTTATCTGGCTGGTATATTCATCTTCTTCTAGCTCTATCTCTGCCACGTGTTATTCTCTCGATACACTTTCTGATAGTTCCATCGCCAGCTCCTCGTCAATGCGAGTCTGGAGGTCGTATATTCTCCGGTACATGCCATCCTGTTCCAGCAGCTCTTCATGCGTCCCTTTTTGGATTATTCGACCTTTATCCATCACCAGGATCAAGTCTGCATTCATTACGCTTTGTATGCGATGGGCAATGATAAATGTCGTTCTCTTGGGGGTCAGACCCATCAATGCCTCCCGGATCGCTGATTCGGTCTCGGTATCCACCGAGGAGGTCGAATCATCCAGGATCAACATGCGCGAATCCTTCAATATCGTGCGTGCAATCGTTACCCTCTGTTTTTGCCCCCCAGAAAGGGTGACTCCTTTCTCTCCCACCAGGGTATCATACTCATTCGGGAAGGAAATGATCACATCGTGGATCGCCGCTGAAGAGGCAGCATTTTCCACCTCCACCTGTGGAACGTCTCGATTGACCCCATACATGATATTCTCCCGGATGGATCGGGAAAACAGGAACGGTTCCTGTTGAACGATCCCCACCTGGCTGCGTAGGAATTCCCTCGGGTAGTCGGTTAATTCCACCCCATCTAGTTTTATGCTTCCGGTTGTGTAGTCATAGAATCTCGGCAGCAAATTAACTAGAGTTGTTTTCCCAGAGCCTGTCGAGCCGAGTAATGCCACCACCTGACCCGGTTGGCATGAAAAACTGATATCCTGCAAGACTGGTGGGTTATTCTCGTAGGCAAATCCGACCTTATCGAAGATCATTTCACCACGGATTGGCTGTTGGGATTGGTAATTGCCTTCAGTCAGGGGTTCCTGCTTTTGCTTGATGATCTCCGTCACACGCCCGAAAGACACCAATCCCGTCGAGGTTTGCACGATCAGCCTTCCAAGGTTGCGCATGGGCCAGATCAGCCACCCCACTAACCCCGCATATGCCATGTAGGTACCAACCGTGATCGTGCCGTTGATTGCCATGGTCCCGGCAATCAATAGACCCGTTAGCGTCTGAAAACTGCACACAATATCTGAAACCGGCCAGAAAAACGCTTGCATCGTTAATAATTTCCGGCCGCGACTGTACTTTTCCCAGTTCTCCGTATTGAACTTGTTGATCTCGTACTCCTGCCTGGCGAATGCTTTGACTACACGAACTCCTGCAAGATTCTCCTGCAAGGTTGTAGAAAGAATGGCTTCCTGCTCCTGGTATTTCTCATAAGCTTTTGTCACCCGTCTGAAGAACCAGATCGATGTCAGGATGATCACGGGTACGATGATAATGGAGATGAGTGCCAGCCTGATGCTCAGCAACGCAATGGCAGTAAAGTTGATCACGAACAGGATAACGATTCTGCCCACCCCAATCGCCTGCTCGCTATAAAATCTTCTCAAAGCATCCACGTCCGATGTGCAGCGCTCAATCAGCTCACCCGTCGGGGTCTTATCGTGGTAGGCAAACTCCAATCGCTGGATATGATCATATAGATAATTTCGTAGCCGGCGGGTGATGCCCTCAGCGGTATAGGCAGCCAACCGTCCGGAGAAATAGCTGAAGCTCCCCTCAATGGAGGCCAATCCTATAAATCCGAACGCAATAATGATCAGCGTGCGGTTGAGCGTACCACCCAGAGAATAATTTCCTTGCCCCAGGACGATGTCAACAAAGTATCGCAGTAAAATAAAGGTTGTTGTCTTGGCACATGCCGCGACGGCCAGGCTGGCGGTAGCTCCAGCATATTGCCACTGGAATCCACTCATCATCCGCCACAAACCTCTTATTCGGTTTGGTGTGAGTGCCTGGCTAAAATCATATTCATGTGCAGGAGCTGCGAGCTTCAACGAATTCCTCCGGTAATTGTGGACAGACGCGACTTATGAGTTTACTAGAATCCCAGAAGAATGTCAAACTTTCTAAATTTCATGCTCTGGGGAGGCAGATGACTTTTGGACTAACCTGACACCGAGTAAAATGATTGCGCCCCCAGCCAATGTAATGAAGAATATGCTTTCACTTAAAATCAGCCAGGCAATGATTACCGCCACCAGCGGCTCGATATATAGAAAGGCTCCAATTTGCGTTGCCGGTAACGCCTGGAGCCCGTCATACCAGGCAATGTACGCCAATCCTGAACAAAATATTCCCAGAAAACAAATCCCACCAAAGCTTGTCAAGGTCAGGTGGTGGATATCCTCAATACCCCCGCCAGTAAAGAACAGGATTGAGGTTAACAGCCAGCCGATCGCCATGACATAAAACATCATTTGGGTCGGTTGGTATTTTTTCAGCCCCCGGCTTGATAAGATTGAAAACACTGCCCAATTGAGTGCGCTGATTAAGATCAAAACGTCTCCCAGTGTCCCAAACTGACCAGTAAATAACTTGCGGACATCCCCATTGCTGACTACAATCAGGACCCCTACCGCTCCCAGGATGATCCCTGTGACCTGCAGCCAATTTGCTTTTTCACGCAAAAATAACCAACTTAAAATTGCGATGAAGATTGGGGAAGTGGCCACAACCCAGGCGGTAGTTGAAGCCTGGACAGTTTTCAAGCCTGTTGATTGGAGCCATTGGTGGAAAGTGATCCCCAAAAAACCCAGGACTGTAAAATATAGCCAGTCCTGCTTCTTGGGGAGCGATACTTGGTGCCTGATCATTGCAGCCGCCCCAAGGATGGCTATCCCTATCGAGAACCGTAGCCAAACGACTGTGACCGGCGAAAGGTCCCGTAATGCCAGTTTGGTTGCTATAAATGATGCCCCCCAGACGATCACTGCAAAGATAACCTCAACGTAGGCAGTGATGTGCTTCCGGCTCATAGATTCCCGATTATACTGCTTGAATACATTGCTTCATATTTTATCCTTAAGATTAATTATTTGAGAACCCTCAAAAAAGTCTGACCTTCGGATAAATCATCGGCCAATTATTAATCCTCCTTGTCATTGCGAAACCCCTTTTTTTTAGGCGGGAATCTCACCTACTTTTGGTGAGAAGCCGCAAGCTCTCTTCTTGCGGCGTGGCATCTCCAACTTGACGATTCTTCAATTCTCGGTTTTTTAATTTACCGTTTATGACGAAATGTCCGACCTTCTGTCCGAATCCGAGAAAGATACTTGACCCAAATCCCGCCTGCTATTACACTATCTGGACAAGATCAGCTGATAAATATGAAATTCCAACGAGGAAATTATGTTTGATATCCCAGATTCCGAAATTCTTCCGCTTTCAATGGAACACAGCTTTTGGACCTGGTCCGCTCAGGCCAAGGTTTCACCCATTCCGGTGACGCGTGCCCAGGGTGTATATTTTTGGGACGCTTACGGAAAACGCTATTTGGATTTTAACTCCATGACCATGTGTGTGAACATTGGTCACGGAAATGAGCGCGTGATCAATGCCATCATCGAGCAAGCTAAAGCTTTACCTTATGCGGCTCCCGGGATGGCAACCAAACCCCGGGCGGTTCTGGGAAAATTATTATCACAGATCACCCCCGGTAATCTCGACCATTTCATGTTCACCCTGGGTGGTGCCGATGCCAACGAGAATGCTGTCAAGCTCGCCCGCGGCTACACCGGCAAACATAAAATCCTCACTCGTTACCGCTCTTACCATGGTGCCTCCGCTGGGGCAATGGCTCTAACCGGTGATCCGCGCCGCCTGCCCTGGGAGCCCAATTTGATGCCCGGTGTGGTGCACTTCCTGGATCCCTATCGATATCGCTCAACCTTCCACCGCACCAACCCTGATATTTCTGAAGCCGAGTTCACCCAGGATTATCTGAACCACCTCGAGGAGATCATCCAATATGAAGGTTCCGAAACCATAGCCGCTATCCTGTTGGAATCGGTCACTGGCACGAATGGGATCATCATTCCTCCCGATGGCTATCTGCAGGGTGTGCGCTCCCTCTGCGATAAGTACCACATTCTGTTGATCGCAGACGAGGTCATGAGCGGATTCGGTCGTACAGGTAGGTGGTTCGCCGTCGACCACTGGGATGTCGTACCAGATTTAATGACTATGGCAAAAGGACTCACCTCAGCCTATGCGCCTCTAGGCGCGGTGGCGATGAAACCCGAGATCGCCGCGGCGTATAACGATATCACATACCAGGGTGGGCTGACTTATACTGCTCACCCCATTTCTCTGGCTGCTGCCATCGCCAATATCCAGGTGCTCCAGGACGAGCATCTCATCGAGCATAGTCATCAGATGGGCTTTGTGCTGCACCGTTTGCTAAACGATTTGGGCGAGCAGCACCCTTCAGTCGGTGAAGTCCGATCCATCGGGCTGTTCGGAATCATCGAGCTCGTTCGCGATCGAGAGACGAAAGAACCGCTCGCCCCTTGGAACAGAAACAGCCCAGAAATGGTCGTCTTGCGCAAAGTGCTATTGGAAAATGGGCTTTTCTTATACTCTCATTGGCACACCTTGCTGATCATTCCGCCCCTTATCATTACCGAAGAACAGCTGGAGGAAGGTTTCGCCATTCTGGACGCAGCCTTATCGACCACCGATAAATTTATCCGCGGAAAATGATTCCAGCCGAAGCAATTCCCGGTCCCGCCTACCGCATCAATACCCCTCGCTTGCTCATACGCTGCCCCGAGCCAGCCGATGCGCCGGCGTTGGATTTAGCCATCAAGCTGAGCCTGGACCATCTGCTGCCCTGGATGCTTTGGGCAAAACAAGAGCCGGTAAGCCTTGATGAACGGATCGAATTTCTGCGCTGCTCGCGGGGTAATTTCGATCTGGCAAACGATTTTGGCTATTTGATTTTTAATCTCTCCGAAACCCTGCTCCTGGGAGGTACAGGTCTTCATACCTGGTTGGGCAGGGATACGCGTGAGATTGGCTACTGGATTCACAAATACCATACCCATCAAGGCTATGCCACCGAGGTCGCGTCTGCTCTCACCAGGGTCGCCTTCGAAGTTGATCATGTCAGGCGCGTGGAAATCCACTGCAGTCCAAAAAATACCTATAGTGCAGCCATTCCTAAAAAACTTGGGTTTATTCACGAAGCTACCCTGCATAATCGTGCCGAAGACGTCTCTGGTAATTTACGCGATACCATGATCTGGAGCCTTTTCGAAGAAAATTACCCCGCCAGCCCGGCAGCTAGCTTGGCTATCCAGGCATTTGACGTTATTGGTAGAAGGATCCTTTAAGAGCCTCCCTGCCTCACCGATGAAAGACAAGACACGCCCAACCAAAGATTTACCTGAAGCCTTTATGAACCGCATGGCAGGCTTGTTGGGGGATAAATACCCTTCGTTTCTCAGCTCACTTCAGCTTCCCGCTCTGACAGGAATGAGAATCAACACCCTCAAAATATCACCCGAAGAATTTCTTCAACTATCACCACTTATGCTTTCCGGAATATCATGGTGTCCAACTGGCTACATCGTCGATTCTGGCGATGAAGTGATAGGTTGGCTTTCTCCAGGAAAGCATCCCTATCACAACGCCGGGCTGTACTACCTGCAGGAACCTTCTGCGATGGCCGCCGCCGAAGTGCTTGCACCCCAGCCAGGTGAAACCGTCCTCGATCTGGCAGCCGCTCCAGGCGGAAAAGCGACTCACCTGGCAGCCTTGATGAATAACACCGGTGTGCTGGTCGCCAACGAGATCCACCCGAAGCGCATGTGGGATCTGGTCGAAAACCTCGAGCGCTGTGGGGTGACCAACGCCATCGTGACGAACGAATCTTCGGAAAAGCTGGTACAGCATTTTGGAGAATATTTTGATCGTGTCCTGCTCGATGCTCCTTGTTCCGGTGAAGGTATGTTCCGTAAAAGTGAAGTCGCCCGTCGGGAGTGGAAGCCAGGGTTAGTCGAAAGCTGCGCCGTCCGCCAGTCTGCCATCCTCGAACAGGCGGCGCGCCTGGTGAAGCCTGGTGGACATCTGGCTTATACCACGTGCACTTTTTCAGTCGAAGAGAATGAAGGCGTTATTGCCGGGTTTTTATCCCGGCATCCTGAATTTGATCTTGAAGTAGTCCAGCCTTCCTTGGGTTTTCAGCCCGCCATGCCAGAGTGGGTCGATCTCCCCTCAGGTCACAAGATAAATCATGCCATCCGCATCTGGCCTCACCTCTCCCAGGGGGAAGGGCATTTTATCGCCTTGTTGGTGAAGCAGGGATCTTCCATAAAAAATAATGGTGCTCAGGACGGAAAATATCCGCTGAAACCAAAGAGTCACTCGAATTCTGCGTATCCACACTCCGCTAGTCACATTCTGGATGAGTTCTGCCAGGCTAACCTCGACCTTGTTTTCGATCGTGCCCGCCTGATCTTGGACGGATCATACATCTATCAGCTGCCAGCTAGCTCACCCGACCTGGCAGGTTTGAGAGTGATCCGCCCAGGCTGGTGGTTGGGTACAATTACCAAAAATCGTTTTACCCCCTCCCACTCCCTTGCATTAGGCGTGAAAACAGTCCAGGTTAGGTTTAACCTTCCGCTGCGAATTGGAAATCCACAGCTATCAGCCTACCTGAGTGGAGAGAGCTTATCCAATAGTGGCGAGGATGGCTGGGTCTTGGTTACCGTCGATGGTTATCCTCTAGGCTGGGGAAAACGGGTTCAAAATGTGATCAAGAACTTTTACCCCCACGGTTTGCGCTGGTTGGCATGATTCCGAACGCTATTTAATTACTCGCATTGATCTGAGTAGTTTATTTTTCTAATAAATTTAGATTATTTCGTCCCCAGTTGGTTGACCCTGCTTCTCTCCAATTGGAAAATCCGTCTCAACATCGCCACCGACGCCGCATACGTTGAATCCATCCCATAGTACGACAGGCTTCCAGCACCCAAATTTCTCCCCTTCCCCATTGGGTTGTCCGAGACATAGTGGATGATCCCAATATCAAATGGCACTTCATACAAGTTAACAATCTCATTCACCGGGTGTCTCTGGGGTCTGTACATTTCGTATACCGCAGACAAGTATGGTCCCGCCTCCATCTCGATATCCGTGTAGCCCTCACGGTAAAATACTTCCATATAACGTGAGTTCTGCAAGAAGGTGCCCCTCACCGAGACGCATTTCTGGTTGTCGAGTACCGCGCCATACATCAAGTATGGGGTGACGTGTGCAGCGGAAAAACTATTTTGGAACAGGTAGGTGTTTTTCGAGTGTTCATCATGCACCACATTAGGAATGACGATGTCACCTACAGCTCCATTCAGCGATGCAGACTTACCCATGATGTAAATTCCCAAGATCTTTTCAACGTGCTCAGAAACCTCTGAGAGGATGTTGTATGCTGCCATCCCCAAGGGATAATCGATATTCAACAGGATGGCATCACTTCTGGCAAGGAATGTCAGGTCCCCATCCAGCAGCCGCGGGTCCAGCGTATCGCTGCAGATTTGGTTTAACTCGATAATCTGGGCATCCACTTCAAAATTATGCTCGCTGGAAACTCGCAGAATACCGCAGTCAATCTCAGCATTATTTTGATCGGTGACGAAATTGGTTCCGATGCTGGTTTGCTGGAATTTCTTCAATATGTAAAATAAAAAGTTTTCCTGGCTGGATGATACCTGTTGAGCCTGGATGTGCTCCCATTCTTCTTGCAGTTCGTGATTATCGGTTTCCTTCAAATAATCGATCAGCTTGTTTTTATTCTTAAACGCATACCCTGAAAGCAAGTTGATCACGCTGTGTGGGTTGCTCGAAATGAAATACATCGGTCGATCGGTCAGTTCCCTGCACACTTGGGTGATATGCTCCCACCAGGTATCAGTCGCTCTCCGGTATTCCACCATCGATCCATTCAGCAGTCGCACTCTTAATTTACGCGGTGTGTTGGCAATCTTTCTGAGGTTGTTTTCAAAATCATCGCCCCAAACGGTCTTTAGCCGGTCGATATCCTCCCTCTGCAGGCTTAAGATTTGAGCCAATTCCTGCAATCTGGCATCCTGATCCTTACCATCAGGATTTAGCAAGGAAATGGATGACGAATTTCCGCGTAATAACGAATGCAGCTTGTTCCACTCAATCTGATACGCCGTAAGCATTGGGATCACATCATCGATATCGCTGACGCTGGCAATAAAACACGCCAGTGTATCTATTCCATTAAAAAAGCATCTCCTCCTGCGCGCGGGTGACGAAACTTTCTCCCAACTTTCGATTTCCTTGAAGCCGGCTTCTGTGAATACCTCGATGCTTTGACCCAGAACAACCAGCTCAACCTGGTGGATGCAGGTTGGCAGCCTTAACAGACAGTATAGGAAAGCCGACATATCCGGGATAGGATCCCGTACCAAAGGGTGTAGCAATGATTTCACACCCGCATGGGCTTCCTCCAGCGTACGTATCTGCACATCCGCGCTGGAACGTAGCAGCGAATAATACGTCCGCAGGTATAACTCGACCTCCTCAGAAGCTGTGCTGGGAACAGTTCTTTCCATTTATGGAGTTGCCTTCATACCTTGTTCGGGGGGACGTCAAATGGTCCGTATCGGGGTGGACCGGCAAAACGGTATAAAATCGAATATAGTAATGCCAGGATTCCGAACCCAAGTACTGAAAAGATGACCGTAAAGAAGACCTGCCCAAAAACAAAATGAACCTGGTTGAAATAATGGTTTACCTGGACAATCACCTTATCAACTTCAGTGATATGCGTAGCTGGGATGAATGCGACCCTGGTTAGCTCTGTTGGTAATACCACCTTTGTATTGCTTTGTAGGAATAATGCGGTTATATACCAAGACATGATTGGAATAATAAGCAATAGAACACAGCCAATTCCCCTCCACACCGGATGAACTTTCCAAGGTCTTTCCTGACGCCCACGTCGATAGTGCTGTGATGAGAAACCCATGCTTCACCTCCATACTCGCTGGATAGAGTAGATATCCAGTTCAGCTGAATTGAGCTGCTTGTTCAACAGCAGCCACGATGGAATAGTACCCTGTGCAACGGCATAAATTCCCACTGATCGCTTGCTTGATCTCCTCCCGAGTCGGCTGGCTGATTTCATCTAGTAGCATCACCGAAGACATGATAAACCCCGGTGTGCAGTAGCCGCATTGCACTGCCCCCTTGTCGATGAATCCCTGCTGGACGGGGTGCAGGTTCCCTTCCTTTACGATACCTTCTATGGTCACGATCTTCGCTCTGTGTGCCCTCACCGCTGGGACGAGGCAGCTCATTACAGCCATTCCATCCATGAAAACGGTACATGCGCCGCACTCTCCCTCCGCGCAACCCTCTTTCGTACCGATCAATCCAGCTTCTTCACGGATCAAACGTAATAGCGATTTTTGCTGCCCGGAAGTAAATTTGTAATCCTTGCCATTAATATTCGTTTCGATCGCCGGGACAATTTGCCCTGTGGTATGCACAATGCTTTGTTTTAATCCCTCAGATGGGTAATATTGATAATTATGGCGATCGGTGCAGGCGCGTAATAATACCGGGTGTTTGGGATATCCGGACTTCTCTTCACCAGTGGCTAACAAACTTATCACCCGTTTTACGCATACCCGTACCATCTCATGCCGGTACTCCTGCGAGCTGCGGATATCGCCGATCGGTCTGGCTCCTAGTTTGGCATATTCAGCAGCTTTCTCAATCGTTTCTTCATCGAGCACCCTGCCTCTGAGATACTCCTCAGCCTCTTTGGCATGCACGATCACCGGCGCAACTGCCCCTAATGTAATATCAGCGTCAGTTATCCTCCCACCATCAAATGTTAGGATGACCGCACAATCGACCAAGGATATCGCCTGGGCTTTTCTCAAACCCAATTTGTAAAAAGTACCTCGTTGATTCTCTCTGAGTGCCGGGAAATTTATCTCCACCAGCATTTCATCCACCTGCATCACATTAAGTCTCACCCCTTTATGGAATTCAGCCAGAGGCACCACCCGCCTGCCATGAACCGATTGAAGTACTACGTTCGCATGCAGTGCCACTAAAGGTGGAATCGTGTCATTCGCAGGTGAAGCGGTGATCAGGTTCCCTGCGATGGTTCCCCGGTTTCTGATTTGTGGAGCACCCACTTCGATACAGGCCTTTGCTAATGGAAACGCTTGCTCGATGATGATTTTCGAAGCCGCGCACTGCCCATGCGTGACCAGCGGACCTAAATGGATCACATAATTCTCGTCCAGCGTGATCTGGTCCAACCTTTGAATCCGGGTCACATCAATTAATGTCTTTATCCCCTTCCGTACCCCCCGCTCCATCTCGAGTATTAAATCTGTCGCACCCGCGATGATGCGGGCTTGAGGACCTTCATCGGCCAAAATTCGGGTGGTCTCATCGATTGATAATACGCTGTGGTAGTCCTGCCACATACCTACTCCGCCTTATGTTCGTGCAATTTTATGATCTCTGCCATGATGCTCACTGCGATTTCTTCAGGTGTTTC
>JBGPBQ010000050.1:0-17818 GCA_041481345.1 Anaerolineae bacterium | reverse complement strand
TGGAGGTTTGATCGAACAGGCGCATCCCGGAACCGACCACGACAGGACAGATATTCAGGCTAAGCACATCAAGCAGCCCATTAAGCAATAAATAGCGCACCAATGTGGGACTGCCTGGGACCTGGATATTCTTACCAGCCTGTTGCTTAAGCCGGGTGAGCTCTGCAACGAGGTCACCCTTGATCAGGACTGCCGGCTGCCAGGTGAGCGCCTCCAGCGTGGACGAAACCACATACTTGGGGGAGTGATTTAAGAAATCTGCCATAAAGACGCTGCTGCTCTGCCCCGGCCACAATTGGGCAAACTCGAGGTAAGTGTGCTTGCCCAGGAGGACCGTATCTGCCTGGGAGATCCCGGCGGCCATCCCCTGGCTCATCTCTTCGTTCATGAACTGGAAACCCCACTGCCCGGGTGACTCGACGACCCCATCGAGTGATATAAATAAACCTGCGGCAATAATACGCATATTTTCCTTCATACTCATCCGGTTATTTTTTGGGCTCCAAGATGAGTTTCATAACGCCATTCTGGTAGACCCTGCTATCGATGAGTCGCAAATTCTGTTTTGAAGTACTATCCTTGAACAAGAGTTTACCCCTCCCCAAAACGACAGGGTGAAGCCACAGGACATACTCATCAATGAGTCCGAGGCGGGTAAATTGCTGGACAATGCTGGCGCTGCCCATGAGCACCAATGGTTTTTTTGATTGTTTCTTTAAGCGCTCAATCTCGGCGCGGACGATTTCTTTCACAACGGTTACGTTATCATACCTGCCCCATTCAGCTTTTTGTATCGTCCTGGAAAACACAATCTTGGGGGTGAGATTCATCTCATCAACGCCCGGGCCCTCATCAGCTACGGTTGCGCCAGGCCAATACCTGGACATAATGTCGTAAGTGATACGACCCAGCAAGATGGCTTGCATTGAGCTCGATACATCCACGTCCATATCCTTGCCCATTTCAGGATCAAAATTACCAACCACCCAGCTCATGTCTTCGTTCTCCCCGACCATCATGTTATCGAGGCTGACAAAAATCGACGCAATGATCTTACCCATATTCAATCCTCCTTTATGATCTGAGTGGTTCTCCGTCAAAGGTTGGGTGAGCAGAATACACGAATCAGCTTAGGCGGTTGTTAGTGCTGCTCCCGACCTTATCAGACAACAGACCCATAATGTAAATTGTAGAACGCGGGATGATCATTCGGCCTCTTTACCCACTGGGTTTTCCCACTAGCTTAGATCCGGAATTATATACCAATTCCGATATTGTTAGTCGTATTATTACACCGTTGATTGGATATGTCAAGAAGTGAGAGGGGATTTGGAACACGAATAGTGAAATCGGGAAGACATCCAGGAAAAAAGCTGGACAGGCTTACAGGAAACGCAAATTTACCTACCCCCTCCTTCCTCCCCCAATCACCAAAAAAACCGGTGGTTGGGGGAGGAGTAAAAAGTACCACCCACGAATTGTGAAACATGATCACACTTCCGGTATTCGAATACCCCCTCCTGCCTCCCCCGATCATCAAAAACCGGTGATTAGGAGAGGAGTAAAGGTCATCGGAGACGCGAATTCATTAGGAACAGGATCTGAATAGTGGAGAAACGACCACAAATTGACACCGAAGGTGAATTATGAGTGCAGAAAAAGATCAGGCATAAGGAACAGAGGATGAGCGTTTCGTTCAGTGCTTAGGGCGATATTTATGTGATCGTTTCACTTGCTGGATTGCCACTTGCTTTTCAGGGTCTCCATTTGGGACTACTTGCTGACATTGACGTGAGCTGGATGCAGCTGCTACCATCTATCCGAACGACATAGAATCCTTCACCAGAACTAGGTGAATAGGCTATCTTTGACCCATCAGCAGACCATGATAGATCAAAAGGCTCGATATGATTCGACTGGCACAAAACCTCCGTCTTACCTGTACCATCCGGATTCATGATAAATAAACCGTTAGCTGCAGAATAATCTGAATAAGCGATCTTGCTGCCATCCGGAGACCAGGTTGCGGTTTGAATATGACCATTGGTTGTCAAGCGAACTGGATCCGTCCCATCTTTATTCATTATATAAACATCCTCCGAATCGATCGATTCACGGTTAGAACGGAAAAGGATTTTCGAGCCATCCGGTGACCATCCCTCTACCGTATCGAAATAGGCATTGTTTGTCAGCCTCAACAGACCAGTTCCGTCCGGGTTCACGACATAGATTTCCTCATCATTGAACGCTACACCATAGTTATCAAACGCGATCCTGCTGCCATCGGGTGACCAGGTCTGGCTAGAGCAACCAGAAGCCAGATTGGTCAGTCGGATAACTGTGCTGCCATCCGCGCCCATGACATAAACCTGGCGGGAGCCTTGGCGGTTGGAACTAAATGCGATTCGGGTGCCATCAGGTGACCAGGTGGGAAATTCGTCATAGCCGGGTTCGTAGGTAAGTCGAGTTATTCCACTGCCATCGGCATTCATTACATAGATCTCATCGTTACCTGCCCAATAGGAATTAAAAGCGATCCTCGATCCATCGGGCGACCAGGAAAAACTAAGATATGGAGTAGGATTTATAGTCAGGTTTAGCAGACCGCCATCGTCTTCATTGACTTTATAAATATATGTATTTCCATAGTTATTCGAGTCGACCCCTATGAATGCGATTTGATCCATTACATTGGAGAAATCCCTAAAAATCAAAGGTAGGTATGAGGGCGTAAGAGCACCAGGGACATTCTGAGCTGCAAAACCAGGACCCACGATGATCGAAAGGACAATCAGGCTAATGACCAATGTGAAAATTCTCCGGTCTGCTTTCATGTTATTTTCTCCAATTGTACTGGCAAGCGGATAGAGGTTGATACTGCAATGGTGAGTGGATCGACAACTCACACCGGCTTGAGCATAGCAAATAAACAGGAGAAAGTCAACCCAGCGGCTCTTCCCTTGATAGGATTTCAGGCCAATTGTGAACTCATCCCACAATAATTTAATTGAAAGGAGAACGTTTTATGTTTAATAAAATCTCGGTGGATGTCGTTCATAACCCATGGGCGCGCCCTCCACTATGAATAGTGAAACCGCGATGACACTACAGTTACACGGTTTGCCCTAATCCATCCTCCGTTCTCCAGAATAAAATCATCCGGGTGGCGATTTATATACAACCTAAATAGGGGAGGTGTAAGTAAGTTGAATCTCAGGTGGTAATAACTCGCAATCAATCCTGCACAACGACAAAGCTGTTATCCCAACCTACCAGCAAATTTAAGCTTCTATTTATAATTACTATTGCCATGATAATAATATTTATAGACAGACTGGAGCTTATCAAATTGCCCAGTATTTCTCTACAGTTACATCGTTCCGAGAGGATATGTTGTTCGTAAGCCTGGAGTTTAGAGGGGAAACCAAAATACATCAAAATCTTGCTCTAAACTCCAGGGGTTACCATTTTGAAGAGTATGATTAGTGTTTAATTGTAGGCAAGAAAATCTTTAACCCGCTAATCATAACCCGTTCAGAGCCTTGATTACCTGCATAATCCGTGGCTCGAACTACGAGCAATGGGACTTGTTCTGCATGGATGATGAACGGGGATGTATATGATTGTATATTGTCACCCAAATTTAAAGAATATTGTAGAGCTGCAATCCCTGAGAGATCATCGGTGGCAGTAATAGTTACCGTCACATCACCAATATACCAGCCATGAGCACCGATCTCTCCGTCTAGATTGATATTGATCGATGGCGCTAAAACATCGAGACTCTCGGCGGGTCCAAGATCACCAGTGGCAAGCATGGAGCTATCAAACGCTCCATCTCGGTTTGTATCCAGTAATAATTGCGGTGCAGGACCAAGATCTGTCGGTAAATATTGCAATTGTGCTAAATTGGCGTTGACATTTGCATATACGATAGTGCGCTGGATTAGCTGAGTATCGACACCCTGGAGGTTGCGGATACGAAGGTCAAAATCATTATGCTGATCGGCTTCCACTGTAGTGGTATAGATCCCTCCACTTGGGACAGTGACAAACACAGATCCAGCTATCGTATCGTATCCACTTCCTGGGATGCCTAGTTCAATCGTTCCAGCAGGCAAAGGACCGGTGTGATTCCCAAATTCATCATAGACGTGAAGTGCTAAAACCCTAAAGGCAGCGATTTGTCCTCCGTTGAGTGGGAAGGGAAGGGTGCTCATTTGAGGAGGTGGAGGTGGTACCGTATCCAGGGAATTGTGAGCAGAAAAGCGGTCCTTCGCCCCGTAATACAATGCGGGTGAATTTTTATCAACAGAATGCGCTGCAGTGCTAGCTTCGTTCAGCACAGCGGGATTAGGTGGTGTTGCTAAGATTGCACCTATAAACTGCATTACATATGGTTCCTGTATTAACTTGAGATGATCTAATCCATCCGTGTACCAAATTGGAACACCACCGGAATAGTCATGTCCACTACCATTCAAAGCGGCACTGCGGATTGGAACTGTTCCATCTCCATTTGTCGGCTCAATATCCCAGGTGAATATTCGATTTCCATTCCATTCAACAACAGTATCTTCATTAAGGACTCCGACTGTATCCTCCTTACCACTCCCAACAATCAATCGAAATGCCACGCCCGTATTGACACTCCCCCAATCATCCATCGCATCATTGTGAAATGCTACCGCAGCATCATATAACCCACTATTATGATCGCCGCGAATCGTTGAACGCGTTTCATCCCAAGTCTGCATAACACCATCAATACGATAGTAGCCAGTATCATAAACATCAAAGTAATGATGGCTCGGCAAAATTTGATATACGGACGGTGAATTCTGTGAAATTTCCCGAATCTTCGGAGGATATGTACCAATCGCCCCCCAAAGCCATCCTGGATAGCCTGGATCCCCCCACCGAAGCGCTTTAAGCGCTTTCGGTGCTCCAAGAAAAGGTGTACCGACGGAGATCACTTGCTCGACCTTGGCAGCACGATTTATATCAGATGTAACATATTGACGGGCAAGCAATCCACCTAAGCTATGGTCGACGATATTCACTTTAGTTGCATTGTTTTCTGCCAACACTTGATCAACAAAGATATCTAATTGATCGGCTATAGGCACCAAATTCAATCGCCAATCGTAGTCAAAAGTATAAACTGCGTAACCCATCCCACGAAGATAATCTTCAATGGGTCGATAAATTTCATATGTTATAAACCCCAAATCGATATACCTAATGATTCCTGCTGGGTAAATATGATCGCACTCCGACAATGGGGCAATTCCGTCAGTCTGTAGTTTAAGATGATCTAGTTGAGGATCAAGTAGATTATTGAACATCTCCAATGCTGATGGCCAGACCTCATAATCCTTGTTCTGACAGCTATCATTGTTTCTTAAGTAACTACCTGTCAATCCCGGCAGAATTATGACTGGTGGCCGGGTGGCTGGAACTCCGCCTGCATCTGTACTTAAGTCATCTATGAGCCAGTAATTACCCGTGTCGTGAAGTATTACATAATTAATACATTGATTAGGAGCGACTTCAACTCTTAACCGTTCCAATTGACCAGTATCTAGGTTGCCACTAACATATGCCGAGGCTACCATAGTACCATCGCTTTTATATGCCTCCGCAAACAACCCACTTTGACTACTAACCCAAACTTGAAGATATGTAGCGCATCCTTCTGTAAAATCAATGCGGCCTGCTCCTTGATTTGGTCCAAGCCAAGCAAAAAAGTTTCCATTACTATAATAGTCACCAGATGGGTATGGTCCATTATAGTGACCGGATCGCCAATCACCGTAGATCCAGTCATATCCTTGGGTGGTTGTGAATTGCAATCCTGGAATACTACTACTGATGGCCACGGCATCCACTCCGTTCTCAAAATCAATAAATCCACTAGCTTGAGCAATAGATGGTTTGTAAGTATCAAGCCCTCCGAACACCAAGAGTACTATTAATATTGAGTATATTATTGATTTTAGCTGTTTCATTTTTCCCTCCAAAATTGATTTGAACAGATTTTATTAATATATCAGGTAATCCGTGTGAAAGTGGTCGTCAAAATAAATGCTAGAAGATTTATAACGAATAAGCTGACGGTAAGCTGGGTGGTAGAGAATTTAGCTCGTAATTGGGGTAGTTCTTGGATGATAGTGAAATCCAGCGCAATAACAAACATGTATAAAGCGATAATCAACCCAGTCAAATGCTCATTTATTAATGTGGTAAAAGAGGCAACATTGCGTCCAATTTCAAGGATCAGAACAATAACTAAAGAAAATACTAGCGACTTTAAAACGGGCGGTACTTGAGATTTAAATGGTGTACGTGTCAGCAACTCTGTTACGGCTACTAAAGTTATAAACTCTATAGAGGCTAATATGGTTGCTGTGCTGAAATAGATAGTTGGGAATAGCTTATTTACGAGGGACAGAATGATTGACCAAATAACAGAAGAAATAAGGGCACAAAACAAAGCGACAAAACTTACCACTAATGCCTTTGGCCAATTGGTGTTGAGTAACCCTAAAATCATAGAACCCAGGAGTAGTAAACCAAGTCCGATCAGTATCTGAATAACAGGGACATGTGATCCAAATATATTTTCCACAGAACTTAAGGCGAGAACCGACCAAGAGGAAATGATCAATATGGCTGAGATACAACGAAAAATCAATTTTCGACGAATTTTCGACATAATCCTATCGCGCTATTGCAGCGAACTCATATTTATGGGACCCGATAACTCCAAATATCGTCTTGATAGAATTTTAAAACAAGTGGTATTTATTCTTCCTTTCAAGAATCTGCTTTTCGAATGGAAAGTTTTTTCGAGGCGTGATCATCAATATATGCCATGAATAGAATGTTTTTGGATGAGACTTGTATAAAATGAATTTAGAGAACTGTCCCTCCATTTCCACGCAGGTAAATCCCAACCACATTAAATCTTATTAGGCTTCTGCGTTGGGATTTAATTAAATTACAATCCAGTAAATACGTGGAATCTCCGTTCGATCCACAAGAATTTCACCCTGATTTATTGTTGGTAAACACCCAAATTAGAGGCTTGATGATGTTTGTTACGATCGGATTATGAATAACTAAATCCCTACAAAATCCTCTTTTACTTATTTTATCTATTTTTTATATGCTAGGGATCTACAATTAAGATTTTATCACAATAATATATGCAAGTCAATAAACATTAATGTGAGATAAGAATCCAGTACCGAACGATGGTTATTTTAACCATCAAATATCAAGTAGAACGATTACCAAGAATATCCTTCCCAATTGAGCAAGCTTTTTGGACCATCTTTTTGGACCATCTCCCTTGACATCACTTGCAGGCGATGATAAACTCTCATCGCTTGTTAATATTTTGAAGAAAGGAGCGCGTTTTATGTCCAATAAAATCTCGGCGATTGTCATTCATAACGCATGGGCGCGCCTCCAGGTGACGGGGTAATACTGTCTGTAAATTCGTAATTTACCTGCCACGGGAGCGACCATGCCCCGTGGCTTTTGTTTAACTACTTTCAAGCTGCGATCTAACCAGCCTATGGGTGAGTAAGATCACTTCTTGTAAGTTGAAAAGTTGTATTTTTCCAAACCAGTCACGGGTACGAAATGTGGCTGGTTTTTTTTATTTAGGACTGAAGACAATGCACGCGAATGTACCAAACATGTATGACGGGAGACCCACCTTCGACGGTGTGGTCTACAAGAAAACAATCGGGACTTATATCGTCCAAACAAATGGACGGGCGTTGCCGTGCGAATTATCCAACCGCATCCGCAAGCAGCTGATCTACCCGACCGCTGACCCGGGCAGCCTTCACCACCGTGTGCAAAAGGTGGTGGAGCTCGAGCACATGGACCCCATTGCAGTTGGGGATAATGTGCGCTACATCCTGTCGGAGGATGGCAAAGGGCTGATCATCGAGCTACTGCCGCGGCGCAACAAGCTGACACGCAGAAGCGCAGTTCCCAAACCACTCCATCATGGGGCACACCCCTTCGAGCAGATCATCGTGACCAACGTAGACCAGGTTGTGGCGGTAATCGCCGCGGCGCAACCAGACCCGAAGTGGAACCTGCTCGACCGGTATCTGGCGTCAGCCGAAGAGGGCGGGATTCCTGCTCTGGTCTGCATCACCAAGCTGGACCTGGTGAAGGGCAGTGAAGGGGAGCTGACCGAGGCGCTCAATGAATACCAGCAGATTGGCTATCCATCGGTGCTTACGAGCACCGTCAGCGGTGACGGGATCGATGATCTGCGCAATGCACTCACCGGGCGCATCTCGGTGCTGGTTGGCAAATCAGGCGTGGGGAAGACCGCCCTGTTGAATGCCTTACAGCCAGGACTGGGCTTGCGAGTGAAGGAAGTCAACCTTGTGACAGGGAAAGGCCGTCACACTACCACCAACCTGGAGATGTTCCCGTTGGAAGGTGGAGGGGCAGTCGTGGACACGCCTGGAACGCGAGAGTTTGGGTTATTGGAAATCGATGATGACCTGGCACTTCTGTTCCCTGAGATGAGGGCACTCGTGGGCAAATGCCGCTTTGGGCTTGACTGCCAGCACGATGAAGAACCAGGCTGTGCCATACGTAAAGCAGTGATGGGTGGTCAGATCAACCCGCGTCGCTACCAAAGCTACTTGCAGTTGAATAAGGAATTGATTGATGTACGAAGAAATCTATAAACTACCACCCGACCAGAGTTGGGGAAGGCGGTAATGTAAACCCGTTCGATCCACACGATGGCACCCTGGGAAGGTGGAGAAAGGATTCAGCTGCCAACACTGCGGGGCGTATGTTCATGCCCTGCCGGCGATCGCGGGCGTTAATAACCGAAACCACTGCCCCTTCTGTCTGTGGTCTCGGCACGTCGACTATTTAAAGCCAGGTGACCGAATGTCGGCTTGTAAAGCCATCATGCAGCCGATCGGGCTGACGGTGAAACAAGGCCGTGGCAAGTATATAACCGATACCACGGGAGAGCTGATGCTGATCCACCGTTGCAGCGATTGCAACAAGCTGTCCATCAACCGCATCGCAGCGGATGATCAGGCAGAGATGGTTGCAGGGGTATACCGGGCGTCGCTGTCGATGGATGAGATCACGTTGAACCATCTTAATCTCGCCGCGATCCACTTGCTGCAGGCAAATGATGAGAGCACCGTGTTCAATCAGCCGTACGGCAGGCGCTGCATTAAATAAAAACCAACCGAATCATGGAGCTGTTGATGATAATTCTAGTGAATCGTGAGAAACCAAAAGGAGACGCAGAAGTTACTGCGTCTCCCAGAATTTATCATGTGGCTGAATTTGTTTATGGCTGGGTTTCGTTTCCATCTAACATGGGGCAACCGCCAAACCCGGGACCAAATCCTGGACCCGAGTAATTATTCATGTGTTGAAGCATGACGTCTGCCTGTGCCTGGGTAATGACACCATCGGTGACGGCTTTATTCAAGGCATCCTGGCGTATCTGCGACCAGAGTGCAGGCAGGTCAGCCTCGGTTTTTCCCTGGGCAATAGCGATTTGCGCAAGCGTTTCACCGCTAGCAAGGCGGGTATTCACCTCATCGACGGTTAGACCAACAACACTGGCAAAAGCGGAAATCATGTAGCCGTGCATGACCCCAGCATTCTGACCGATGCCGCGACCACCCATCATCCCGCCACGACCATTTCCACCCATCATGCCACCTGGGCCATAACCATTCTCATCTCCTCCCATCATCCCACCGCGGCCATTACTGCCCATCATCCCGCCACGACCAGGACCGTACTGATCCCCATTCTCGCCCATCATACTGCCGGGACCATATCCAAACTGCTTGACAATCTGATCGCCATTTTGACCAGTACTCACGGTGATAGCGGTATTCTCGGCATTTCCCTGAACCTGGGCAAATACAACGCCCACACCGCCAACGACAATAAGAGCAAGCGCAACAATCAAACCGATAATTAAGAACTTTTTCATGAAAAACACCTCCAAGAAGTATTTAGTAAAAGCAATTTACTAAGTAAATGTAATTGAGTGCAAGCATAGTTTAACAGAGAATTATGAAGGAAGTATGAACATAAGCTGAATGAAATTATATTGGTAAAGTTACCCGATGCAGATTATTGGATAAAGGTTACTCTGTAAACGGATAGAAAACTGATTAGCGGATAGATCACTCGGTACTGATTAGCCGATAAAAGCACCCTCCCCCCTCCCCCGAACAAAATCCGTTTGGCGAGGATTAGAAAACTGTCCACGAAGGCACGCAAAGTTGTGAAAACATAATGAAAGCTTGAAGACAATACAGGTTCATAATCAATGAAGATAATCAATAAAAATTTCTGGATCCGCCGATCATGAGTAAAGCTGGATAATGGTTGAGTGTTGTTCAACCCCTTTTACATAATATGGCTTATTCCTCTCCGGCGAGTTGGCGGACTTTTACCCAGGGCGTGACGCACGCCGATGGTTGGAAACCATCCGGTATAAAAGCATACTGGACATTGTCGGCTACAAGTTGGAAACCTGCTTCGCTGGTTTAAAAACAGGTAATATGCAATTTAAAATTATTCTTCACCGGCAAGGTAACGGAATTTCTCCCAGGGTGGGGCATGCGATTCTTCAGCCAGCACGCCACGCAGCTCGTAGATTTCGTCACGCAGGACGGCGGCTTTCTCGAACTCCAGGTCCTTGGCGGCCTGTTTCATCTGGGTCTCAAGTTCGGAGATCAGGCGCTTGAGCTCATCCCTGGGCATTTGAGCCGGGCTGACGGGTCGCTCACCGCGCGCCTCAGCTTGGGCTTTTCCACCCAGCTGATCGGTCAGGTCACGAACCGCTTTGACGATACTGACCGGCTCTATGCCATGCTCTTGGTTATACGCCACCTGCTTGGCACGCCTGCGGTTGGTTTCGTCGATGGCAAATTTTATCGAATCAGTCATCTTATCGGCATACATGATGACCCTACCATCAATATGTCGGGCAGCTCGACCAATGGTCTGGATGAGAGCAGTACCCGAACGCAGAAACCCTTCCTTATCCGCGTCCAGGATGGCGACCAGCGAAACTTCTGGTAGATCAAGACCTTCGCGTAGCAGGTTAATACCAACCACCACATCAAACACGCCTAAGCGCAGGTCGCGCAGGATGCCAATGCGCTCGAGGGTTTCGACCTCAGAGTGCAGATAGTGTACTTTTATGCCAAGCTCCATCAGGTAATCAGCGAGTTTTTCCGCCATGCGCTTGGTGAGGGTGGTCACCAGGGTGCGCTGACCGACTTCTACGCGCTTGCGTATCTCGGAGATCAGGTTATCTACCTGACCTTCAATCGGACGGACTTCCACTTCAGGATCGACCAGACCCGTAGGGCGGATGATCTGCTCGACGATCTGCTCAGCACGCTCCATCTCGTAAGGTCCGGGCGTGGCAGAGGTATAGATGGTGAAACCCATATGCTGCTCAAATTCCTTGAACTTGAGCGGGCGGTTATCGAGAGCGGAGGGCAGTCGGAAACCGTATTCCACCAGAGTCTCCTTGCGCGAGCGGTCACCGTTATACATGCCGCGGATCTGGGGAACGGACATGTGGGATTCATCGATGATGAGCAGATAATCATGAGGAAGATAATCGATGAGTGTCCAGGGAGGGGTGCCAGCGGCACGCTGGTCAAGATGGCGGGAGTAGTTCTCGATTCCGGCACAGGAACCAATCTCACGCAACATTTCGAGGTCATAGATGGTGCGCTGCTCGATACGCTGGGCTTCGAGGATCCGATCCTGCTCACGGTAATACTTAACTCTTTCCTGCAGCTCGTCCTCGATATCTACGATCGCCTGCTTGAGCTTATCCTCTGCCGCGATGTAATGCTTGGCAGGGTAGATGGCAATATTGTCCAGCTCGTGGCGCAGCTCGCCAGTGATGGCATCGAACTCTACGATCCGTTCAACTTCGTCTCCAAAGTAAGTGACGCGGTAGCCGAAGCGGTCCTGGTAAGCGGGGATGACTTCAAGGGTGTCGCCGCGCACACGGAAGGTGGCGGGCTTTAGCTCCATATCGTTGCGCTCGTACTGGCTTTCGATCAGGTCACGCAGGAGGGCATTGCGGCGATAGATCTTATTCTTCTCGATATTGATCACCACACGACCGTACTCAACCGGGTTGCCCAGTCCGTAGATGCAGGATACGGAGGCGACGATAATTACATCCTTGCGGGACATGAGGGAGGTGGTAGCAGCAAGCCGCAGGCGCTCGATCTCCTCGTTGCGCTCGGTCTCCTTCTCGATGTACAGGTCGTGACGGGGTACATAGGCTTCAGGCTGGTAGTAATCGTAATAGCTGACGAAATACTCCACGGCGTTATCAGGGAAGAACTCTTTAAATTCGGCATACAACTGGGCGGCGAGCGTCTTATTGTGAGCCATCACCAGGGCGGGGCGCTGGAGCTGGGTGATGACCTGCGCCATGGTATAGGTCTTACCGGTGCCGGTAGCACCCAATAACACCTGGTGCTTATAACCTTTATTGATGCCGTCCACCAATTGGCGGATGGCTTCCGGTTGGTCACCGGTGGGTACAAAGGGGGCAACGAGTCTGAAGTCCATAGGAGGTATCCTTAAGAAGAAGACTTAATATGATACCTTAATTTGGTTGATAGAACAAGGGTTCTAGCTAATTAATCATTACAAAGCTGCACATAGATTGGGTGGACGTAATAATTTCATGGTAATATAAAATGTGATACCTATTTGTAAGGTCAAGGCATTTATTAATTACAGAAGCATATTTCATCATTAACGCGTTGTAAGGTTAGAAGTTAATTACCCTCGTCATCATCGTACTTGAGTCGGGAACACTTGCATAAAATATTGGGAAGTGGAATAAGAAAATGAAGATCGGTGACGAATCTTATATTCTCTAACTGCATCCCATATACTAGTGAAATATAAGGTGCTTGAAAATTTCCCAATTCGATTATTCTATAATCGTAATTTCAATATGCGACAGATCAACCTCCATTATATAATTTGGGAATATCCATCCTGGATTGCATATGATGGACAATAAAACTCCAGTTTCTCAACCTCAGGTAAAACGCATATTATTTTGGTTGATTTTAATTTTGATCATTATTTTCCTGCTTATATATAGACTAAACAGATGGCCTGCAGTGTGGTGGGATGAAGGATGGACATTAGATGCAGCCCGTCATTGGATCGAACAAGGACATCTTGCGCATTATTTAGACGGGCAACCCATACCCCTAAGACCCACATTACGATTACCTCTGATCTTACCAGTCGCGTTGAGCATGCGTATGCTTGGAATTGGCGTTTGGCAAGGTCGATTACCGGGAGTATTATTCACAATCATATCCCTGGGATTGGCAGTGTACCTGAACAGCCAAATGTACAATAAAAAAGTTGGTTTCACAACACTTTTTGTGATTCTTTGCCTTTCACCAATTACAATCAATCCAATCGTTTTGGGACGACAAGTTTTATCCGAAATGCCAATGATGTTTTATTTATTGGGGGGTTACTGTTTTCTTTGGCTGGCCATCACTCGCTCCCCCGCCTGGGGAATAGGTGCAGCGTTATTGTTTGGAGTAGCTCTCCACGCAAAGATACAGGTACCACCATTTTGGTTGGTCTCGATCGCGCTCGCGATCTGGATGTCTGTACGCCGTCGCCAGTGGCGATTGACCTATATCCTAGCTAGCGTGGTTATCGGAAGCCTGGTGTTTGCTGCAGTAATTCTACTTGTACAAAATGAAATGATGCCTGGGTTATTGGAAGATCCCACTGATCTCAAAGTAATGATCAATACCATTATATTGGTGCCAAATAGTTCAATACGATTAAGAGCATTTATCTATATCTTGTTATTGGCTTCCCCTCAAATCCTGGGATTTGTTCTAGCTGGCAGGTCATTATTTCGAACCTTATTGGTTAATCAACATAATTCTAAGGAGTATCCGAGTGTTGAGGTTGCTAGTAAGGAAGTATTAAGGTCTGCTCTTTGGGGGCTAGGGGCAAGCTGGATGGTATGGTATGCATTCGGGGCGATGTTTTGGGATCGGTATATGTTTCCACCTTTTTATATTGGCTGCTTATTCGCGGCAGCATACTTGGGAAAACTAACATCTGGCCTGGACGTGCGTTCATTTGTGCGCAGAATTAGCGCTCTGTTATTGGGTCGGAAATTTAATCTGTTGAATTTACAGGCATTCGTCCTACTCATCGCAATGGCTGCTGTCCTGGGATCAATATTAAAATTAGCATTTACAGATTTAGCGAATCCTCAACTTGCCTCAACATATCTTATAAATCACATTCCAGCGAATGCACGTGTGGAAACGTATGAGAGTGAATTATTTTTCCTGGCGCCGAAATTCAATTATCATTTCCCTCCCGACCTGGTTAGTAATCAATTAACTCGCAGAGAATATATCGACCCTAACCTCATAATCGATTATCATCCGTTGGAAGCGAATCCTGATTTCCTGGTAGTTGGACCCTATGCTCGGACCTGGCATCTCTATGATGGCGTACTGAAACAAGGAGGGGTTAGCTTGGAAGCTGATGTGGGGGGGTATCAGATCTATCGATTCCTTACAAGTCCAATGTTATATCATTCCAGCGCTTGGCAAAAATAGGCTCTGATCTGAATGATCCTAATGCGATATAGTAAATTTTAAATAACTCTGTAATATCCGATAAGCTTAGTGCTGCTCTACCTCACATCATTGATAAGGCAATTACTCTGTTGGTTAATTCTCGCCTGCTAAAATATTCAAATACCACAAATAATAAAAACCACTACGCAATCTAAATTATCTTAGCTTAAGGTGTATCGTTATCTCTTAGTTGGCTTAATTGTATTATTCCGTCTCTTGATATTGATTATAGTTTCAACTCAGTTCTACTTCCCTGATTATTATAATGGGCTAAATCCCTGGCAGTATTACTAACTGGCAAAAGATTTTACAGCAGGATTCAATCCTTACCTACCCTTAAATGAATTGGCTCAATTGGTCGAGCGAGTACTTCTCACCAGACAATTCCAACGGCTCCCCCAACTACTCCCCGAATTCCACCAAATACGTCTAAAACAATACCACTTTTATTCACTTTTTAATTCCTAGAGTCAAATAAAACATAGGTTGAAATATTCTCCACCAATCGCGGAAAGGTTTCATCTTTGTTGTGCCTTTTTGATGATAAATAACTTTCATGGGTGCTTCGGTTACTCTAAATCTTTGTTTCACAACTTTATAGAGTAGGTATGGCTCCAACTGATAAGTGTCAAGCCAATCTTGCCAAAGATTGATTGATCTATCCTGAAAGATACAGGTCCGGAAGGCGCGACCCCCATTAGTCGCGTCAGAACAATTGAACCCGGTGATTAACCTAAAGAGAGCCGCATAAACCCAGGTGAGTATTCGCCTGAAATAGTTAATGTTGGGGGCTTGCAACCCACCAAGTCTCCTTGATCCTTGAACAAAATCGTAGCCATCTTCCAGAATGGGTTTTAAAACACCATACAAGTCATTCGGGTCATGTTGATCATCTCCAGAAAGGATCGCCACAATATCGAAGTCATGCGCCAATGCGTAATCAATTCCGCTTCGTATACCGGCGCCCACCCCTCGATTCTGTTTATGATTGATTATGATAGCTCCAGCGTTTTCGGCTTCAAGAGCAGTTTGGTCCGTAGAACAATCATTTACTACCACTACTTCGTCAGCCAGGTCAGGTGGGATTTTTTTAAGCACACATCCGATTTTTCCCTGTTCATTATAGGCTGGGATTACGATCAGCACGTGTTTGTGCACTTGACTGGCAGTCATACCCTTTGGAACCAATGTAAAGTCTGGCTAAGCCCATCCTTTAGAGTATAACGGGGCACCCATCGGATAATTCTTCGCATTTTCTCGATATTAACCACCCTTCGACGGATATTATCGATATCTCTGCGGTCGATATGAAGAGGTTCAAGATCTAGATGATATAGGTCCAGGATCATCCGCGCCAAGGAGTTGACATCTGTTTCCAATCCGGTGCCAATATTAAAAACCTCTCCTTCAGCTTTGGGGGATAAACCTGCAAGCACTGTGGCTTCAATAGCATCATCAATGAAGGTGAAATCGCGCGTTTGTTGCCCGTCTCCATGAATTTCTGGGGCAAGGCCCGCTTTCGCTTTTTGCATAAATTTGGCAACAACTCCGCAATAAGGATTATTAGGATCCTGCATCGTCCCATATACATTGGAATACCGGACGACGACGACGGGCGTAGCATAACTTTCATAAAACGCCTGGCAATATCCCTCACCCCCGAATTTGCTGACCGCATAGGGAGTGAGTAGACTTATGTGATCATCTTCGTTGATAGGCAAATAACGGGGATTCCCATAAACTGATACAGAAGAGGTGTAAATTACTCGCTTTGGATGAAATTCTCGCGCTGCAAGGAGGATATTTAATGTACCACCAATGTTTGTCTGGTAATCTTCATATGGATTACGTGTAGAGGCTATGATGTTGCGTGCAGCCAAGTGAAAGATGATCTCGGATTTGGATACCAAGTCACGGATTAACTCTCGGTCAGTAACACTGCCTCTTACCAGATCGTATTTACCCTCACTTCGGGCTAAGTTTTCAATCTTTCCTGTAAAGAAATCATCCAGGATAGTTACTTTTGCACCTTCATTCACCAAAAAAAATACCAGATTAGAACCCACGAAACCAGCCCCACCAGTCACCAGGATTTTCATTCCTGAAAGTATATCTAACATCTTTTACCTCGGTCTTGTCCTATTATTCAATTTCCACGATGAATATAAGTTTATCATAACAATTTACCCCGTTACGTTATATTGGATTACACAACCGTTTTTTTTATAACTTAGAAACTCTATAGTTGATGACATTATTTTAGCACATTCACTGTTTATGCTATTATTTTTCATATTTTGTTGATGTAAGGTTATGCAAATATTTTTCTATAACCATGGTGAGGCACTTTGAGTGAGTGATCGATACCTTCTGCCTCGTAAAGGGATATTACTTCTATGTCATGCTCCCAGCTCCATTGGTGTCAGAAATCTATTGCCGTTTGAGACTCAGGGCAGATTCGCACGCGGATTGCCTCTCGCATCTTCTCGTAACAGGCATCCACGTAGAGGTACGTAATTTCTCCAAGCGGTGGTTCTCGCCACTCCTGCAGCACTTCAGCCAATTGTGCCGTTGCCAATCTGACCAGCATGGCTGAGATCTCGACCCCACACAGTTCCTCAGTGATGGCTTTGACCTTCCTGGTTGAGACACCCTGAACATACATCTCTGCCAGCGTGGCAACCAGCGCTCGCTCGCTTCTCAGTCCCTTCTCCAATGCGGTTGGGTAAAAGCCACCCTCTCACACTTGGGGTACAGCAAAAGTGATCTCACCCATCCGAGTTCTGACTGTTTTTGGCTTGTACCCGTTAGAGTGACTTTGCCGATCCACGGTTCGCTCGTACTCATCTGCCTACAGATACTTGGATCTTTCTACCTGCATGACGTTATTGATCAGGACACGTAACAATTCAGGTACAGCTTCCAATCCCTTTTCTGCAAGTTCACTTGTGAGGGTAAAGTTATTTTGGTGAGTCATTTCCGTCTCCTATTTTGGTTTTGCGATCTCTTTAGGATACTTCTGACTCACCACTTTTGTTAAGGTTCACAATTTACAGAAAGAATGTTATACAAACCTGAAGGATGACCCTTCTGACCCTAAT
>JBGPBQ010000049.1:0-18041 GCA_041481345.1 Anaerolineae bacterium | reverse complement strand
TGGGGGTATTCGACCATGGTAACGCGCCGGCGAATATATCCGACCGTAAGTTCAGATTTGACTACCTGGATGAGCGCATCCGTGCGTCCAACCGATTGAGCGCCTATGCATGCCGGGGTGAAGACGTGCCTGCCAGCATGACCCGCTTACAGGCGGTGGTTGCATCTGCGCAAGACATTGACTTTCCTTTGGTGGTCATGGACACGGCCCCGGCAGCAGTCCTGGGCGCCACGCTCGACCCGCGGGTAGCCGCCAGAAAGCGTGTGATCATCACCAATGTGGGTAATTTTCACACGCTGGCTTTCCGTCTGGGACCATCAGGAATTGAAGGGTTGTTCGAGCACCATACCGGCATGCTGGATGCAGGCAAGCTGGAATCTTTATTACTCTCACTAGCCGATGGCACCATCCGAGGCGAGGATGTGTTCAATGACGAGGGTCATGGAGCCCTGATGTACGACCCAACCCCACTCACCCTGGGCGAGGGCGATTACGATGTGGTGATCACCGGACCGAGAAGGAATATGTTTACTCCCGCTGAGGTGGGATTTCAGCAACTTCGCTTGCGCCCTTATTTCGCTACCCCATTTGGAGATATGATGATCACCGGTTGTTTTGGATTGCTGGCAGCCACTGGTGAAGTTTTGCCAGAGCTGGCGGAGCCAATCCAATCTTCATTACATCAGGACGTGGGATCGGGTGTCGCCCCCTGGGATACGGATTAATCTTGATTCAGCGCGGGATCAGGTGCACCGCGGTGGCTTTAAAGCTGGCGGTGACCGTTTGACCTTCCACCAGCTTCATATCGTTGGCTGACCCGCGCGTGATCAAGGCAACCACCGGCAAGCCGCAATCGACCACCACTCGCACGAGGGGACCGCTGGGTGCCATTCGCAGGATCCTGCCGCTTAATTGATTGCGCGCACTGGACCCAGTCGCTCGTTCTGAAATGGATAGGGTGATATCCTCCGGGCGAAGGCAGAACAGTACCTGCGTCCCGATTGGGATGTCTCCGACCGCCTCCAAATTCAACCCATTGGCTTCAACCATGATCTGCCCGCGGTCATGGGCTGCCACCTTGCCTGCGATGACCGTCTCGACGCCCACGAATGCCGCCACCTCAGCGTCGGTGGGGGAGGTGAAGACGTCTTGAGGCCGTCCAACCTGGCGTAAGACTCCCCCGAGGATCACAGCCACCCGGTCGCCGAGGATCAGCGCTTCGTCCAGGTCATGCGTGATGAAAACCGTGGTGATCCCAGTTTGAGATAATAAGGCGTGCAGATCCTGCAGCATGCGGGAGCGGGTTGGGGAGTCAAGGGCGGAAAACGGCTCGTCTAAAAACAGCAGCTCGGGCTGCAGGGCGAACGCCCGTGCCAGGCTGGTGCGCTGGGCTTCACCTCCCGACAATCGATGAGCTGGCCGGTCTTTCAATTGATTTATCTCTAGGCGTTCCAGCCAATTCATCGTACGTGTTTTCACCTCGGTGCGCGGCAAGCCTCTGAATTTTAACCCGGCAGCCACGTTATCAAATACGGACCGGTGCAGCAGCAGTGGTTCTTGGAGCACCAGGGCAATTCGCCTGCGATAGGTGAGTTCGTCTTCCTGCTCCAATGGAAAACCGCGGAAATAAACCTTACCCGAACTCGGAGGGAGCAATCGCGCCAGCACCAGCAGGAGGGTGCTTTTGCCGGCTCCGTTGGGACCGATGACCGCCAGCACTTCACCCTGCTGAATATCCAGCGCATCGACCTTTAATACCGGCTGGTCGCCGTGGGTGACCACCAGATCTTTAACGCTGAGGATGGTTTGTGCCATGGAATTTTAGCGTGTGCCTCGCTGCTGGATCAGGGTTAACCCTAAATTAACCAGGTAGGCCAGGATGAGCAAGAGGATACTGAGTGAAATCGCGGTTTGGAATTCACCCTTGCCCGTCTCAAGCACGATGGCGGTGGTCAGCACCCGCGTTTGGTGGCGGATATTGCCACCCACCATCATGGAAGCGCCCACTTCCGAGATCACACTTCCAAAGGCAGCCATCAGGGCGGCCAGTAGCGGAAGGCGGGCTTCCCGCCACAATGAAAAGACCATCTGTGTCGGTGAGGCGCCCAACCCCATTAGCTGCAATCGCAGGCGTGGATCGAGCTGCTGCAAGGCTGAAGCCGTCAAACCGGTTACGATCGGCGCGGCGATGATCGTCTGGGCAATCACGATGGCAGTGGGGGTGTAGATCAAGTGCAGGTCACCTAAGGGTCCGCTACGCCAGAGCGTCATGGCAACAAAAAGACCCACCACTACCGGGGGTAAGGCCATGACGGTGTTGACCACGCTGAGCACAAAATTGCGCCCACGTAATGGATGCAACGCCAGCCAGGTCCCCAGGGGCAAACCGATGAAAAGGCTGATTCCAGTCGCCAAAAGGGAAACCTGGATTGATAGCAGTGTGATTTCTAAAATATCTGCATTCATGAGCGGTATTTTATCACGATGGTTTTTAAATAATGACTGCGGAGGCGAACCTCCGCAGTCAATAAAAATTAAGGTCTACTTGGTAAGCGTGGATTCGTCTTTTCCTGCATCGGGGGTGAATAGCGCCTGTCCATATTTATCAACGCCAAAGTTGCCAATCAAAGCCTGCGTTTCGGGTGAGACGATGTAATCTGCGAAGGCGATTGCCCCGGTATTATTCACTTTAGGGCAGTTAGCAGGGTTCACCACAATCACATGATAAATATTCAATAAGGCGCCATCACCCTCTACCAGGTTATCCAGCTGGAGGTTAGCTTTGTTTGCCAGGTAGGTCGCCCGGTCAGTCAACGTATACGCTCCCTGTTCTGAAGCAATTTTTAGAGTAGCGCCCATGCCCTGCCCCGACTCGGTGAACCAGCTTCCTTCAGGTGTGATATTGGCTGCTTTCCAGATTGCCAGTTCCTTGGTGTTGGTGCCAGAATTATCACCTCGGCTGATGAACGGGGATTGTGTATTGGCGATCTTCGTGAAAGCGTCTGCAGCCGACGTCGATCCCTTGATCCCGGCTGGATCAGAGGCTGGTCCGACGATGATGAAATCGTTGTGCATCACCAGCCGGCGGTCTGAGCCGTAGTTATTGCTCATGAAGTCTTTTTCAGCCGAGGGAGAGTGCACCAGCAAAACATCCGCGTTGCACTGTTGACCCATCTTCATGGCTTCACCCGAACCGACTGCTACAGTCTGAACAGTGTATCCCGTTTTCTGCTCAAAATCTGGGACAAGCACGTCCAACAAGCCCGAATCCTGGGTGCTGGTAGTTGTCGCCAATATCAGGCTTGGGTTGGTGGGTTTGGGTGGTACAGTGGGTGCCTGGGTTGCTGCAGGTGTTGCCGAGGCGCACGCCGCCAGGAATAAAGACAGACCTAATAGAATGGAAAAAACTTTACTTAATTGCTTCGATGCTTTCATATTCCTCTCCTATATAAGATTAGTCGATCCCGATCATAACGCTGGAAGCCTTGATGATAGCGTAGGCTTCTTTTCCTTCTGTAAGACCGAGAGTATCAACCGAGGTGTTGGTGATGATCGAAACCAATTGGGTGCCTCCTGGCAGTACAATGGTCACTTCAGAATTGACTGCCCCATGAACTACCCTCACTATTTTGCCTTTTAAGATATTTCGTGCACTGATTTTCATTTTTATACTCCTAGAGAATGATTTGATCTCCCAAATGGGTGATGTCGTATCCGGTCAGGTTTTCGACAGCGCGGCGGAATTCACCGCTGTAAAATATATCGAATAGGGGAGAAAGCTGTTTATCTGAGATTTGTTCCTTGGACAGGACCAGATCATAGCGCTCCTGGAATAGCGGGATGAAACCCAAATGACGGCTCACAGCTGCAGCGTGTATTCCCAGGCCTACCTGGGCGAGACCTTGCTGGATGGCATCTGCCACTTCGGTGTGGGTGTGGGCTTCATCTTTATAACCGAGGATGTTATTGGGATCAATACCGAGTCGGTTCAGCTGACCATCCAACCATAAACGCGTGCCGGAACCGCGGTTGCGGTTGATAAAGCGCAGGTTTTTAGTCAAATCTTCGTAGCCATGCAGCTTGTGTGGGTTTCCCGGCTCGACGATCAGCCCTTGCTCACGATGGGCGAGGGTCAGTAGAACCATAGTTTTATCGGGGAAAAAATGGCGTACGTAGGAAGAATTAAAATCACTGCTGCCGGCGTCATAAAGATGGCAGCCGGTGGCATTACACATCCCCTGACGTAAAGCCACCAGGCCATCCAGGCTGCCCACCGGGAGAGTGAAAACTTCCAGATCACCACACACGGATTGGGCCAGCAATTCCAATGCCAGGTCGTGGCTCCCAGAGAGCACCACCATCTTTTTCCCATGCGTTTCCGGTAGTAAAAGTTCCTGTAATAGGAACGCGCGCGCTTTTGATTGGTAGTATTTTTCTATGTAGCCATCTGATACTTTAACTTCCACCAGTTCCACCAGGTTGGCAGCCTCAAGGGCTTTCAAGTGATGCCTGACCCAGGAAGGCTGCTCTCCCAGCAGGCGACCTAGCTGCGAAAGCGTGGCTGGACCCGTCATCAATTGTCTAAGGATCGATAGCCGGCGCGGGTCGGATAGAATCTTAAGTTGTTCGAAGGTATTTAACCGTTCTAAAGGTTCCATGGTCGGGTATTTTTATATTAAATAATATTTTAACGGTAGGGAATAGTTTAATCTGATGAAGGCAATCTGTCAATGCAAGGGGATAATCCGAGCAGAATATTTATCCCGGATTACCCGGATATTTCGGTTGATTATTGGATAGGAGCTGTTACGGTGTGATTAAGCCAGCTGATAAAGACGGTTATATGACCCAATCATTGCCAGGTTATCGATCTATTGATAAGTATTTCTTATGGGATCAGTACTTAGGATTAAATACGAATCCAGAGCTGATGTTCAGCTCTGGATTCGGGGTGAGCAAAACTAGGTAGTGGGTGGGAGTGGCTCGTCAGAGCTCGGCGGTGGAATCGGCTCATCTGTTCTGGTGGGTGGGAGAACCTCGTTAGACCCCGGTAGCGGAGTAGCTTTATCTGAGACTGTTGGTGGAAGAGGTTCCGTTGGTTTAACAGGAGGGGTTTTGACCTTTTGGTGCAATAAGAAATAACTTGCGATGATCGTGATCAGGACCAGTAAGAAACCTACGCACAGACCTGATATACTTAAGAGATTTAAGGTTGTGGACCAACCTTGTGTGAGGTTTAACGGGACACCAAGTTCGATTATAAAAAAGGTTAACCCCGAGCACATAAATGCCACACCAGGGAGACCTAATAAAAATATCACGAGTATTGTTAATATGACCCCAAGGGTTCGATTACGCATGCTAACCTCCTTAAATCAAGATTGATTAAGTATAAGGCATACCTAACGAGTACGCAAGTTAATCAGCATATCCATCATTGCCATCGATAGTCGAGGCAGCTTAAGCGCGTAATTTTGCACCCAGCTCCTGGTCCAATTTGCGGATAATGCGCTGGCGAATCTGGGCAACATCATTGTCGGTGAGGGTTTTATCGGATGCTTGATAGGTCAGCGAATATGCCAGGCTCTTTTTACCTTTGCCGATTTGATCGCTGCGATAGACATCGAACAGGGTGATATCCGTCACGATTCGTCCGGCGGCCTGCTTGATCACCCCTGCGACCCTCCCGCCAGGGATTTCCTCATCCACCACCACTGCCAGGTCTTCGAGGACGGGTGGGAACGCGGGCACAAGCTGCATATTATACCGATCTGGGATCAGGCTGGTAAGCAGATCCACGTTGATATCGGCAGCTACGACCGGGTTCGGTGAGAAGTCATAGCGTTCGACCACCAATGGATGCAGCTCTCCATATATGCCGATTTGTTGCTCCCCAGCCAGGATGCGGGCGGTCTTGCCAGGATGAAAGGTTGGATGTTCCGCTGGCTCGACCAGAAAATCGATGTGCAGCCCTTCCATCAATCCAGAAATGATCCCTTTTAGGTCGTAAAAATCCATCACCTCATCGGATTGTTTTTGCCAGCCAGGTAATGAACGCGGACCTGTGAGCACAATCGCCAGGCGGTGCAGCTCATCCGGACGCTCTCCGGCTTCTGAAGCCATGAAGATGGGTCCAACTTCGAAGAAGGCGATACGCTGGCGGATGCGAGAGTTCCGTTCCACAGCTTCAAGGACGCTGTTAAGCACACTATGCCGCATTACCACACGGTCAGACGCGATTGGATTAATGATCCGCAAGTACGGTTGGTCATCGGATGGAGTACCCGGGGCCAGGCGCCGCGCTTCCCGCTCGGGAGTGGTCTGGCGGTGACTTACAATCTCCTGTAAGCCTAAATCGACCAGGCGATCGACGATACGTTCTTCTCCTTCAATCGTAGGATTGCTGCGCTGGGGCGGTAGTTCCGAGGTCAGACGGGTTTCGGGGATGCGGTCGTACCCATAAATGCGGGCGATCTCCTCCAACAGGTCAGCTTTCCCGACCAGGCCATCGTTAATATCCAAACGGTAATCAGGTGTCTGGGCGCGGATGATCACCTGGGGAGGTTGATCGGTGATCAGCTCACATTTGAATTCCAGGCTTTGTAAAATTTTGATAATTTCATGTACGCTCAGCTTGATCCCCAGCTCACGCTCAACATCTTCAGGAGTGAGCTCATTAACGGGATCAGCTGGGCGAAGAGGATAATTGTCAATTACCCCCTGGTAAACCACTCCTCCGGCGAGCTGGCGCATCAATTTGATCCCCCGCCGCACCCCACGTTCTGCCATAGCAGGGTGGACGCCACGAGAGAAGCGGAAGGCAGCCTCTGATTGCAGCTTTTGGGCCGCAACAGTCTTACGAATATTGATATTATTCCATGCTGCTCCTTCCAAAAGGATGGTCGAAGTGCTTTTTGTGCGTGCAGATGGTCCAGCGTCTTGTGGTCCATTGGTGTTGTTATCCGTATTCTCAGAAGCCTCGAACACTTCCGATTCTGCACCGCCCATCACACCGGCGATGGAAAGGGAACCGGCAGTGTCGCATACGAGGACGGTGAAGCTGCTGAGAGCACGGTCGATGCAATCCAAAGTAGTCAGGTGCTCGTTAGGATTGGCGGCGCGGGTGATAATCGTGGGGGAGCTGCCTCCCGCACGCTGCACCAGCACATCATAATCAAAGGCATGCAGGGGTTCGCCCACCTCGAGCATCGCGTAGTTGGTGACATCCACGATGTTGTTGATCGGGCGCATCCCTGCCAGCTTGAGCCTGAGCTGCATCCAATATGGGCTAGGTTTGATGTTCACATCCTGGACCAATCCGAGTACAAAGCGTGGGTTTAGCTCTGGATTGGTAATCTCAATCGAGGCTTTTCCAGCGATATCGGGTCCTTCAGCCGGTACCTGGTAAAAGTCATCCGGGATGTGCATGAGGACCCCTGTGAGGGCAGCCACCTCACGCGCAACCCCCAGGATATTGGCCGCCCGGGCAATATTGGGTAGAATTTTGATATCTAAGACTGCATCACCGAGATAATCTGCCAGCGGGACGCCCACCGGTGCATCGTCATCCAGGAGAATCACCCCTTCGTGGTCCTCCGAGATGCCGAGTTCTTTTTCAGAGCAGATCATTGAGTACGATTCGATCCCGCGGATCTTTGCCGGCTTGAGGGTGGTCAGCACTTGCCCGGGCTGGTGACCATCGTAGATTCGGGCTCCTTGCCGGGCATACGCCACCTTGAGAGGTTTGGGTAATAGCCCAAGACCTTTGTATGGATACAAGTTGGGTGCACCGGTGAGCACAACATGCTCACGCTCGCCATCATAAAGCTTGCATAACACCAGGCGGTCAGCATTGGGGTGTGGCATCACCTCTGATACCGAGGCTGTCACGATCTTATCGGGTTCCCAGGCTAACCCTGAGTTGTTGGTGCCGACGGCGTCAAGAGCAGCCTCCTGCCCGCTGGCACTGGTTTGCGGAAGGGGAAGACCGATATAAGTCACATGCTCCACTTCGAGTCCTGCCATGGTCAGACGCCGGACAAGCTCAGGGATCGGGATGGTAATGTCAACGAAATCTTTTAGCCATGAGATGGGGACAAGCATTGTTTTCCTCCTAGAACTGCTCCAAAAACCGCATGTCATTCGCCCAGAAATAGCGGATGTCCTCGATGCGGTGCTTAAGCATCATGATCCGTTCGGTGCCCAGGCCGGCAGCAAAGCCCGAAAATTTCTCCGGGTCGTAGCCTCCATTTTGCAGCACGGTTGGGTGCACCATACCGCAGCCACCAATCTCGAGCCAACCGCTCCAGGAACAAACTGAGCAGCCTTTGCCGCCGCATATCAGGCATTCAAAATCAAATTCCGCACTCGGTTCGGTGAATGGGAAGTACGAAGCCCGGAAACGGGTGCGTATATTTTGACCGAATAGACGGTGGGCCAAATCGCCCAAGGTTCCTTTCAGGTCGCCAAGGGTGATGTTTTTCCCTACTGCCAGCACTTCAATCTGGTAGAACTGTGTTTCGTGGCGTGCAGATACTTGCTCATAGCGATAGCACATCCCTGGCAGGATTGCCCGTATTGGCTCAGGGGCATATTGGCGCATCACGTGGATCTGACCAGGCGAGGTATGAGGACGCAGGGAGACGCTAGGCATGCTGGTATAGAATGTATCATACATATCTCGGGCAGGGTGATTGGGAGGCATGTTGAGTAGCCCGAAGTTGTAATCATCCGTTTCTGCTTCCGGAGAGCGGTATACCTGAAAACCCATATCAGCAAAAGCGCGTATCACGTTGCGCATAGAAATTGTGGCCGGGTGAAGCCGACCGATCGGGATGGAACGACCGGGAAGGGTCACATCCAAACGCTCAGATTGCAGGCTTTGCTGGAGCTTTGATTGGCGTAATGCTTCCAGCCGCGCAGAATAAGCGGTTTCCAGGGCACGTTTCACCTCATTTGCCCGCTTCCCAATGGCTGGTCTCTCCTCCTTCGAGAGCTTGCTCAGCTGGTCGAAGATGGGCATCAGCGGTGCAGACCGCCCCAGATAAGCCACACGCCAGATTTCCAGGCTGGTTTCATCCTGGGTAGCTTCCAGAGCTTTGAGAGCTTGCTGCTCAATCCGATCTAAATCTGCTAGCATGGTTACCTCCAAGAACTAAAATAAAAACTCCCGCCCGGTTAAGGGACGGGAGGCGTTTCCCGCGGTACCACCCTTATTGGTCGCTATTGCGACCCACTTCATCCGACGGCAGCATGGCGATCGGCTCCCAGAGTAACGCTTGGGTTGCGATCTGCGCTATTAGCAATCATTGCATTCACGCAGACAGCTCCCGAGGGAACTTCGCTGAAACATTGCCATGTGGGGTCTCAGTCTGTGCCCAACACTTCCCTGTTGGTTCCGATCCAGCTACTTTCCTCGTTCAAAGCCTTTGAACTTGTTCCCCCTATTATCGACAATTGTGATTTTCTGTCAAGACTATATATTGCTGAGTCTTATGTAACCGCAGAAAATGGTGTAAGATTGATTCGGGTATGCATTATTTATTTCTATTGTTAAAGCCGGGAATCGATTTGCGGGTATAATCTGTCCAATGAGCCTGCGCCAACTCCTGGTCATTATTATCGCTATTTGTTTCCTCCCCATATTATTCTCAGCCTGCAACACGACCAGCCCGGTGCCCACCGGCACTACGACTGCAGTGGTGATCACCGAAACAGCCGTCAGCTCACCTGAGCCGACCATCACCCCTGTACCGCCGACTGCGACACCTGTGCCATTAGCCGCCGTGGTTAATGGGGAGGGGATCAGGTTGGATGAATTTCAGGCTGAGGTCGCACGATTCCAGGCCTCTTCTATGATAACTGGCACGAATCTGGCAACCGATACGAATACAGTGGTCTTAAATGAGCTGATTGATCAAACCCTGTTGGCTCAAGCTGCGGCTGAAAAAGGTTATACGGTCGATGATACCCTGCTTCAATCAAGGATCGCTGTCCTGGAAAGCCAGCTCGGAGGAGCCCAAGCATTGATAGACTGGCAGGTTAAAAACGGTTATACGGATGATACTTTCGCAATAGCGATGAAACGTTCCATCGGTGCTGCCTGGATGCAAGACCAGATCATCACTGCCGTGCCTCAGACGGCTGATGAGGTGCATGTGCTGCAAATCCTGTTGCCCACCAAAGCAGATGCAGACAATGTCTACTCATCACTTCAATCGGGGAAGGATTTTCTGCAGGTTGCTTCCAAGTATGATCCCGTAACCAAGGGAGATTTGGGATGGTTCCCCAGGGGTTATTTGATGGATAAGTCCATCGAAGAAGCTGCGTTTGGGCTGCAGCCTGGTCAATACAGCCAGGTGATTGAAACAGATATTGGGTTCCACCTCCTGTACCTGCTTGATCGAGATCCTGAGCATCAGCTCTTGCCTGATGCCAGGAGAGTGTTACAGGTTAAAGCCGTTCAGGATTGGTTGAGCGAACGCAGAAAGCAAAGTGAAATCCAAATCTTACTGCCATAAGCGGTTCTGGATGGGGAGATGAGTCATGGATAGTTATGAGGTTTCAGAGGTAAAAGGTTCTCCACCACCGAAAAGGCCCAGCGCTCGGGTGTGGAATATCTTGACCATTCTGATCCTGGTGGCTTTTGGTTGTGTTTTATCGTACTTCACGCTTATCTTTCTGAATCCGAATAGCAGCCTTAATCCTTTTCCACCCCCAACTTTGAATCCTGCTTTGTTCACTCCAACCTTCACGGTGACGCCCCGGTTTACCTTGGTGCCTTCATGGACATCAACCAATGCCCCAGTCACGGTAACCGAAACACCCGTTCCAACAATAACACCCGTTCCAACCGAAACACTTGTTCCATCCGAAACACCAATTCCTCCCAACCCGATGGTTGAAAACCCCATCTCAGTACAGCCTGTCATGGCATCCACGTCCAAGGACTACACCTTCGTGCTTCAACAGGGTAGTCCATCTGCAATCGCCGGGGCAGAATTCCACCAGGCAGGCGGGTGTGATTGGTTGGGGGTTGCAGGTCAGGCCACCAGTCTGAATGGTGAAGCTGTGAGGGGACTATTCGTCCAATTGGGTGGTTCGCTGCCTGGGTTGGAGAGCGTGGATAAGCTAGTCATGACCGGCCTGGCTCCCCAGTATGGCTTGGGTGGATTCGAGATCACATTGGCAGATAAGCTTGTCGCTTCCAATAGCACCCTGTGGGTTCAGCTGCTGGACCAACAAAACCTGCCATTATCCGAGCGGATCTATTTCAACACCTACGATGACTGTCAGAAAAACCTGGTAATTATCTATTTCTCACAAGTACGCTGATCACAAGCTTCAGATGCGCTTAATAGGCTGACACCTCGTGTGGCAGCCTATTTTTCACTCCACAGAGTCTTCATATAAAGGGCGTCTTCTTCCATAATCGGGCTTTCACTCAAAATCCTCCCCTTACAGTTGAAAGCAGCCAGCGCCTTGAATAAACCTTCCAGGTTTAGGTCTGATTCTTTGAGCGGGAGGTGCTGCCTCTCGCCTTTTTCTCCGTATTGTATGCCTGACAGGTGAATATGCAGGCGCGAGAGGCTCTTCTCTCCCAACGCTTTTCCATACTGCTCAAGGATATGTGAAAATTCATCGTAAGTATTGATCGAGCCATTTCCCGGCCGGGCATGCAGGTGCGCAAAGTCGATACACGGCTCGACACTCGATAAGGCTTTAGCCATCGACAAGGTATCCTCCAGCGAGCCGAGCATGGCCGATTTACCCATGGTCTCGGGACGCAATATCACCGGGCTCCCCGCTGATTTGAGCTCTTCCTGGCAGCCTTGTAAACGATTGATGGCAATCGGTAAGACCTCTGAGGGGGGATTACCAAAGTAGGAACCCGGATGAAAGATGATGTCGGTTGCTCCGGCCAGGTTCCCATATTTGGCCGCATCCATCAAGCGCTTGCGTGAGTTAATCCATTCCTCATCGGTTGCATTTAAATTGATGAAGTATGGGGCATGGATGCTGATTTTCACATCCTGCTCGTTTGCGCAGGCGTGGATTGCTGCGCAGGTTTCCTCGGTCACACGCACCGCCCGCACCCAGCCAAGCTCCAGGGCATCCAGACCCAACTCTTTCAGGCGCAGGATCGCGCCCACGCTGCCGCCGGGTTTTTTGGGTGTGGATAGGGGTGAGCCTACGGTTCCAAAGCGGAATGAATTCGTCATAATACTCTCCAATTTATTCTACTGATTATAGTTATTTTTAGTTGAATATTGTGGAGTGAATGATTACAATACGCTTAGAAGAGGGATTTAATCGCCGCCCATAATGGTGGTCCCAGGACCAACAGACCGATTACCAAGCTGGCGAAGGCTGCTATAAGCACTGCCGCTGCACCCACATCCTTACCCAGCCTGGCAAGGTCATGCTCTTGGTTGTTGCTGGCCAGATCCACCACCGCTTCGAGGGCGGTGTTCAGAAATTCGGCAATCCACACCATGGAGATGGCGAGCATGATTAACGCCCAGCTGGTGGTGGAGATGTGCAGGATGAAAGACATCAGGATTACAGCCACGCTGACCACCATATGGATCCAGGCGTTACGCTGCGTCCGGATGACAAACCACCAACCTGAAAAAGCATAACCGAAGGACTTGATGCGCGATCTAAAAAAACCTTCTGGCTGGTTCGACATGGTTACATCGGGCTCTTTAAGCTTAGTCCTAGATTCTTCAGGATAGCATCTTGAATGACCTGCATCTTCTGTTTATCCGTGGTTTCCTCATGGTCATATCCCAAAAGATGCAGGGTCCCATGGATTACCAATAATTGTAATTCCTCTGCCAGCGGGTGACCTTCTGCAGAAGCCTGTTCCTGGGCACGCGGCAGCGAAATGACCACATCACCGAGATATAGTGTGGATGTGTCTGGGTCGACCTCACCGGATGGAAACGAAAGCACATCCGTGGGTGCATCCGTGTGGCGGTATTTCAGGTTGAGCCCTTGCAGAAGGGCATCATTCCCAATCACAATACTCAGGTCGGAGTTGTCGCCAGAACCGGTCAATTCAAGCGTGATCCGCGCAGCCCACAGCAGGATGGATTTTTCCACCGGTAGCCTGACACTGCGTTTTACCTGTATTGTGACCATAAGCCTCGATCTTAACTATCAGGTCTCTTCGTTGGTCGGTGTGGGATCCAGGCTGGGTGGCGACGGAGGCGTGTCTGCGTCTGGGATTCGATAAGATACAGGCCTGGTGATCACTTCCAGCTCTGACTTGGGGTATTGGATACGCGGATGATAGACGCCTCTTAATGTCGACGTGAAGGAGTCGGTGATCTCATCCAGATCCCTCAAAGTCAGCTGGGTATCGTCCAATTCGCCCAGCTCAAGCTTGTCCTTGACTACACTTTTAATCAGCTCGTGAAGCTCATCCTCATCCTTAGGTTTCTCGGCCCGCATCCGCGCTTCACAGGTATCCGCCAGCATCAATAACGCGATTTCACGCGTAGTGGGTCGTGGACCCGGATATCGAAATTTGTCCGTATTGACGGCATCCTTGTCCATCCCGGCCAGCTCCAGTGCGCGTGAATATTGGTAGCGGGTCAGCGTTGTGCCGTGATGCTGCGCGATGAACTCAAGCAGCTGTTTGGGTAGACGATATTTACGTCCCAATTCCAATCCATCCGCCACATGCCTGATGATGGTCGCAGCGCTGGTTTCCGGATCCAGATCATTATGAGGGTTGAGATTTCCCGGCGGTTGATTTTCGATAAAGAAAAAGGGATTGAGCAGTTTCCCGACATCATGGTACAGGGCACCGACGCGCGACAGGGTGGCGTCTGCACCGATGGTTTCCGCGGCTTGCTCGACTAAATTTGCCAGCACCAGGCTGTGCTGGTATGTGCCGGGAGCATTTCTCAGCAGCAGCTGTTGCAGTGGGTGGTCAGGGCGTGAGAGCTCGATCAGCTGTAAATGGGAAGTCTTCCCGATAAATGGAGACAGGTAATAGTGGAAAATCAAGCCGATACTAGCGGACGCAATCCCGTTGATGATTGATGCCAGACCCAGTGTAGCAACACCAACCCAATCCGCGGTCGGCTGGATGATGCGGTATGCGACGGCTACAATGGCTCCTGAAGCAGCGATCGCCGCACCCGCCCAAAAGAAAGAAGTCAATCTCTGGGCTTTGCGTAGGACGAATATCCCGAACATGCTGCCTAATAAATAATAAATTGTAAGCACCTGGGCATCCGGTAAGCCGATCGGGATCAGGTATGCCAGGGGAATAACGGTGATCAATGCAAGGTCAGCCGAGAATAGGGTAGAGATGGTCAATGCATAACCCATCACCGGGTATACATACGGGATGACCGCATGCCCAGGGATCAAAGTGCGTGCAATGACAAGGAACAGCAGGAAAAGCGTGATCAGCAATGTTAGCTTCCTGATTCCCTGGCTGCCTGAAAAAAGCTCAGGGTTGCGGCGGAAATAAATAATAAATATTGCCGCTGTGATTAAAGTTAATCCCAGGGAGCTGACGATATCCTGCCAACGGTTATTCGGTTGAGAGAGCCCGTACTGCTGGAGTGCTTCAAAGTCGGTGGGCGTAATGACTTTTCCACCCTGGATAATAATTTCATTGGTCATGAACGAGCGCGTGATGGGTAAAACGCTGCTGCGGGCTTGCTGTCTGGCAGATTCGGTCGCCTGCCCATCATACAGGCTGTTGGGGACAACAAAAGCCTGGACCAGTGCGGTGATGATGGCTGATTGGTCCTCGGGGAAAGACAGGCTCACCAATGTGGGAATTTTTTGATTCACCGATACCATCTGGTCTTCACGGATCGGCTCGCGCATGACCTGGTCTAAGACGGTGGTGGCTTCTTCTGAGATGTCCAACCAGCGGGAGGCGCTGAGTGACAAAATATTAATGATTATGTCACGGCTGAGCTGCGCATACTCAACTGCGGCCAGGTCACTGATCTTTTGCTCCTGGGTGGCAAAACCATCTGCCCGCACATTATTGATATAAGTAAGTGTGTTGCGCAGCTCTTCAAGCTGCTGCCTGGCAGTGTTCGTAGCAGCAGGTGAATATACTAATGGGACGTCAGCCGCGGTTGCATCCTGCTGGCGGGCGGTGAGGATCTGGCTCGGATAAGTGAGTGCGCTGGGGGCATGGATGTCGTAGGGGGCTACGTCACCAATTCTGAGGGGAGGTTCAGATAAATCCTGCACGATCGGGATTAATAATGCCAGCAGGATAAACCCACAGAAAAGCAGGAATATCAATCCCAGGAAAACAGCACGCCGGGTAAATTTTATGGCTGGCACTTTGTTTATTGCAACAACTTTCGCACTACGGCACTCGCTTGATCGCCGGTAGCCCGGGCTTGCAATCTCGGTACAAGTATTTTCATCACCTGGCCCATCTCTCGAATGGATGTAGCTCCCGCTTCCGCAATGGCAGCTTTAGCCATGTTTTCCAATTCATCCGGTGATAAAGCAAGCGGCAGATAGGTTTGGAGAATCTTGATCTCTTCTTCAGCCTGTGGGATAAAGTCAGGTCGGTTTGCTTTTTCTGCATCCGCAATCGTTTCTCGACGAGATTTTATCTCTTTTTGGATGATAGCCAGGTACTCAGCCTCGTTCAGCTCGGCAACCTTATCAACTTCAGCCAGCTTAATTGCGGTTAATGCCATGCGGATGGTGCTCTTGCGTGTTTCTTCTCCTTTCCGCATGGCATCCTTTAGGTCAGATTGAAGGGTAGATTTTAGGTCCATTGATACGTACTTCTTTCAAAAAGATGGGCAGCTTGATGCTATTTATAGATTATATCGTATCTTAATTAGTCTAGATCGACATGGAATCTGGAGAAATATCACCGGCTAACCCATCCCCCTCAGCACTGTTGATATGTACATTCATAATCTGATTGCGGCATGGAGTGGTGGTTATAGACCTTACCCGTAGATAATTGTCAGACAAACCACTCAGCTGCCACTGACCATCCTCGATTGGTATAGCCTTTTCCCATAGCACGCGTAAATTTAGACCGACATGCTTCTCGCGGTATACTGATGCACTCTGCTGAAAGATCTGTCGCATGCTGGCGTTTCTTTGTTTAGCGATTTTGGATGGGATTTTATCTGGTAAATTAATTGCCGCCGTGCCGGGTCTGGGAGAGAATGTGAACACGTGACCATTGGCGAAGTCCATCTCACTGACAAACTCGCCACTCCTAGAAAATTCCGCCTCGGTCTCACCCGGAAACCCGGTGATGATATCTGTGGTAATCGCCACGTCGGGGATTGCGCTGCGGGCCTCGCGGATCAGCTCAGCATATGCCTCGGGTTTAATCTTTCGTCCCATGCGTCTCAGGGTCGCCCCACAGCCAGACTGCAGGGGCAGGTGCAGGTGGCGGCACAGGCGTGCATCATGCCACAGCTCGAAGAAATCGGGCGTGATGTCCCAGGGTTCAAGGGATGACAACCTGAGCCTGGAGGTTTCGGTCTCGCTGAGGATTACTCTGACCAGGTCCTTGAGCGACCAAGGTTCGCTAAAATCATATCCCCATGAGCCCAGGTGGACCCCGGTTAGAACAATCTCCTGGCTGCCACCCTCCACGGCAGAACGGATATCCATCAGGACATCCTCGACTGGGCGGCTTCTACTGGCTCCGCGGGCAAGCGCCGTGATGCAGTAGGTACACGCATTGTCGCATCCATCCTGGACCTTGATAAAGGCGCGTGTGCGCAGACGCCCTCCAGGGATAGGCTCACGGCGTATGCTTGTGTGATCGAATGCTGAAAGCTGCAGGTTCAGAACCAGCGGGACCAGGTTATCTTTGCTCTGGTTATCGATCACCTGGGTCACCCGTGGGAGCGCAGCAGTCTCCTGCGGATTGATGCTTGCGTAGCAACCTGTGACTATGATCTTCGCCGCGCCTTTCCGGGCAGCCTGGCGAATTTTTTGGCGCGAGTCTGATGCCGCTGCCGCAGTGACCGTGCAAGTATTGATCACGATCAAGTCGGCTGTGTCAATCTCTGAAATCAGTGTATGGCCGGCAAGGCGGAATTGACGGGCATAGGTTTCAATTTCGCTTTGATTCAAGCGACAGCCAACCATATCCAAATAAATCTTCATTGAACGTCAGCCACAGGTTTATACACAAAAAAGTTATCAAAGAGAACATCTGTGCCGGGAGTCGCAAATGTTCCGGCGAGCAAGCCAACATTGCCGGTGGTGTAATCTGCGTCCGTTTGCTGATCCACCTGGGTACCATTCACGTATAGGGTGAAGGTGGTGCCAACACAATCGAACCGGATGAGGTTGGTCACTGCACCCCGTATGATTTTGTTACTTTCGAGCATGCTTGCCTTGCCGATAGGCGCTGAGCCAGCGCTGGTCATTTTCATGATGGCATAGTAGCCATCGCTGCTGATGACGGCGAAATAAAACTGGCTCGCATCCATATACCGGCAGATAACCCCAAATTCATTATCATCCGGACCGTTATTCTTGGTGGCATCCACCTCAATGCGCGTGTCGACGAAGCTCTCTTTGCCGGGTTTAGCCCAGGCGTTATAACTGGTTGCGTTCACCATAATGCGATAAGCTGCGTTGTAATAGTCGGTTGAGCCTGAGCTGTTTGAGACCTGGTCCCAGTTTTTGCTGTTGTCGGAGAAATCGTCTGAGAACAAGACATTACTGGCCCTATTTTGCGTACCGGCGTTGGAACAAGCTAGGCTTGCCAGGCCGATTAGGACGATAATGGGAAAAAGGCGCATGATTCTCATAGTTTATGGGTGATAATCATTGACTATCTATGCATCCCGTACCGACGCTGTAGGGCAAGGTTGGATATTCGGGTTTCTCCGGTTTATTGAGAGGTTGGTTTATACACGAAGAAATTATCAAATAGGATGTCTGTACCGGTTTGAGTATACGTCCCCGCAATTAAACCCACGTTGCCGTCCTTATATGTCGTATCGGTTTCTTGTTCCAGCAGGATACCATTTGCATACAAGGTAAGGCTGGAACCG
>JBGPBQ010000048.1:0-18141 GCA_041481345.1 Anaerolineae bacterium | reverse complement strand
TTTCCAGTTGTTCAATAAACCAAAGTTCGAATTCTGGATTAAATTCGCTTTCATCTGTATTTGAAGATGCCTTAATCGGTGAGACAACTTTTTTACCCAAGTTGATTGTATATTTTGGTTGATTTCCAGAGTAACCAATAACCAAAAAACTTTTATCAGAATTTGTTGTAATGCGAATTTTATCTACTTGAATATTCTGCGTTTGTAATAGTTCAATAACGTCTTTAGCAACTTGCCAAACTTGCATTATTACATCAAGTTCGTGAGCGCCAATTAATTGAATTTCAAAGTTATCTTGCTGAAATTTTATGATGACATTGATTTTGTGTTGAAAACCAGAATTTTCCCTTAAGGCTTTAATGCCGTTTAGCCATTCGCCTGCCTTATTTGCCAGTGGGTCTAAAATATATTTTTCGGACACCCACGTACCAATAATAGTTATTACTATCTGAATTGCCTGGTCCCAAGATTTTGTTTCTTTATGATTTGCTATATTGACGTTTACGGTCGTAAATGGAGCGAAGAAATCTTTGACAGATCCTATGGTCGCTTCATCAACATCAAACTCCAACTCAATATCAACGGAATTATTCATTTTAAATTGCTCATGTTTTGCAAGATGCAAGCCAACGGTTTAGCTTAGCAGCAGCGGCGGGACTGGCGAGACTCGCCTGAATGACCGCGCGATTTCTGGCAAGCCGCGCTCCGCAAAGGAGCGGCGTAGCCGCTGTCCGCTGCAGCCGGTGTTAGGTGGCGTTGCTGCAATTTCCACATGCTTTAGCGAGTCGGAAGGTTTTCTCCAAACTCATCTATTCCCTGCGCTCAAGTTCATCGAGTGTAGGTTTCTGGAAAAACGCAATCCATGGCTTCATCATATCTTCGGAAATGTGGAAACTTGCCTGCGAAAGCTGCGAATTTCTTACCGCAAGCCGTCGCATCAGTTCATCTTCCGGCACATCGAGGAAGTGTACTTCACTACTAGCTCCAAGCTGCTTTGCTCGCAACCGGAAATCTTCGCGTTCCTCTCGTGCCCAGAAGCCAAAATCGAGGATCACATTCGTTCCCAATACAAGTGCTCTACTTGCTATGTTCCACAGCATGGCCTCGATTAACTCATGTCTGGCGTTATGTTCCGATTCTTCTGCATCTTGACCAAAGAGACGCACTTGCCATTCATCGGGCGTCAATCGAAGCGCTGCTTTCTCACTCTCAAGCCTTTGAGCAAGCGTTGTTTTTCCTGAACAAGGAAGTCCAACTATCAAATGAAGAGTTGCCACACTTAATACTCCTGAAGTTCACATATAAGCCACCTAACTAATGATTATACAGAATATTTGCAGTATATCCAGCCAATTTTGCTGGTTTTACAGATCCACTATATAGATTATTTATAAGAGTGGTTATCGGAACCAAGCAGTTATGGTTCAATTCGAGTTAAGGAATAATTTCAATTACCAAGCGATCTTAAACGAATGAGCTGATCGGATTGCACACGAGACCGGTCTCTTGGTCAATTTTCTATATGCCGGTCTTTTTTTCACCAGGACCCATCCTGGGAGTTATCCAGAGGTGCTTTTAAGGTGCTTTAATCGGGTCAGTTTGGTGAAAATTCGGGAATCAGCTCAATTTTATCGAGTAAAATAGGCGCCCCCGGCGGGATTCGAACCCACAACCGTCTGATCCGAAGTCAATTGTTCGTAATAAATTATGTTACTAAAAATGCCCTGGCAGCTTGTAGGAATTCTTTTGCCTGTTCAATCAATTCACGCGCATCCTGGTCTATAACAAGTACATCGATACCATAGTCACTTTCGATGCGTCGATCAAACGCATCGAGTAACCATCTATGGAATTTTGCATCGAATAAACTTGCTTTTATGTAATGTTCACCAAAAGCGCTATGCACACCTCCGTGCTTTCTAAAGCGCAACCCTTTTTCGTTTACTAGCGCCTCGGCAGTATAAAACATAGCGTAATAAGCTCTTCCAGTAGAGAATTCGTTTAATCCATTATCAAGAAGTGTATTAGCAGCTTCTATCGCCCGAGAAGCTTTATGCAACAGTTGCTCCGAGCTTTCCTTCATACTGCAATACCCTCTTCATGGATATTCCGAAGGAGTGGAGAGTCGTAGGTTCTCCAATCATGCTCTCGAACAAAGTACCGGCTGATCGTGATACCAAATTCTAAGGAGAGGTTACTGATGATTTCGCTGGTCCGCTTTATTTCTGACGGGTAGCTATCCAGGTCAGTTAATACGATCAGGATATCTAGATCTGACTCTGGATCCTGTTCCTGCCGCGCATAGGAACCGAACAAATAGACTCCTCTCAATCTGGTGGCATAAATCAGGGATAATTCCTGTTTAAGTATCTTTAGTAATCGATCATACTGCAATATTTTCATGGATAACCCTATCTCATTATACATGAAAAACTTGGTGTCTCGGTAAGATTCGAACCCACAACTGTCTGATCCGAAAATACACAGCAGCCTCAATCATGCGTAGTTTGCGGATCCCTCCGATCGTAGTGGCTGGGATGCTGGGTCACTCCCTGGCAATCTTAATGACTACTTATGCTCACTTAGCTCGCTTTGCTCGCTATGCTTGCAATATTCCAGGAACTCAGGATGAGGCAGCTCGCGTGATGGATGATATTCTCACACCGATCCCGATCGATCTCAATTCTCTTAAACCAAAAAGTTGATAATTTCTCACAATTCTCGCCAGACCGGTCTCTAGGATTTCGTGGGGACCGGACGATTTTTTCACAAAGGATCATTTCTAGAGGTTATTAAAGGTGCTCGAGTTTGTTTTAACATTCACCGGCAAATTATTGATGTTGATGAAAATTTTATTCTAATTAGGACTTACGGAAGATAGGGATTGTTAGCGTTTGGATTTTGTGGTTGTTAAATGCTAAAATAAATGGCGAAAATATTTATATTTACCGCAATCCGACAGTAGGGCCTTCATTTTCTATTGATTTGGTGTTGGAAGGTATTTGTAGATAATTAAAAGTAAAAAGGTGTGATATGGCTCTTAATCGTTTAAGGAGCAGGGAGAAGGTAACGGTACTCGATGACTTCAACCACTCGTTTATTGTGATCAATCAGGTTCACACCGGGCTTAGACATTGTCACGTTAATTGCCCGCACCATAGAAGGGTCGTCATCGCGTTTGTACGCATCTGCCAACTCATCACTTGGAGAAAGTCCTAAAGGACAATCTGGAGGTTCCAATTGGGTGGGACTACACAGAAGATACCAGCCACGTTTGGGAAGTTCTATTCGATAGAACTGCTGGATTTTTTCTGCTGGCTGATCAGTCACAAACTCTATGGTTCGGGAACCAGGTAGTGACCCTGCATAATGCCGATAGTTTTCAGCAAAGGGCGGGACAGGTGGAAAGGGAACAAACCAAAAATTTTGATCGGGGTTATCATTCAAAAAAGCAAGATACGCAAAAAAGCTTAATGGACATGCCAAGATCAGGAGCAAAAGCAACAGCTTTCTAAGCAGTTCGGTTGTGATCTTTGCGCGCAGGCGGTGTATCATAAGCGCCCATCTCATTTATAAATGAATTACCGAGATTCCACTATGGGGTTGACGTTGCGATTGGCGTTATTATCGAAGGCGTAGTTCCAAGTGGTTTTGTGGATAGACTTATTACGGGGGTTGGTGTACGGGAATGAGGCTCTCCAATGTACAAACTGCTTGATCGAACCATCAAAAATGCAAAAAGGAAACCAAATAGAAATCCGACGCTAATAAGTGTTGCCCACCCCAAACTATGGCTGATTTTGCCTTTGAAGACACCAGACGCTATGAACCAAACAATCCAAATTAACATAGTGTAGAACAGGAAGTCAATAAGGAAACCTACTGGTCTAATTCCTCCGTTTATAACATCTATAAAATCAATTTTCCCCCAACTGCCTGTAGGTGAACCCCCTCCCCAATCATCACAAATGAAAAGTACTGGAAAACCAGCCCCCAACATTCCTCCACAAGATGGATGCTCAGGATACTTGTAATTTGCAGAGAGAGACATCGCGAATATTGTTAACAATACAACGACTAGGCTGATGATACAGCCACGAGCCCCGTGTTTGAGTAATTGGTTATTCTCCATGATGATAGACCTCCAATATCGCTACGAGATGACTTCATAATGTATCATCCGTAGTAACGTATTTGAGATTCTATTTTTTTCAATTGACCCCCCAACGATTAACTATAACATATTCTTGATAGGCTAGGTGATCAGGTTTCATGACCACCGGCATACACCAGCTTCGATCATCCTCAATCATGGGATTCCATCCCTAGTAGAGGCTGGGATGCTGGGTCACTCCCTGGTGATCTTAAGACCGGCCTATGCTCATTATATTAAAGGGACCCAGGATGAGGCAGCTCGCCTGAAGGTTGATATTCTCACCCCTATCCCAATCGATATAAAATCTCTTAAACCATAAGCAAATTAATTAACCTATTCCAGCCAGACTAGTCTCCAAACTTTTTCGGAGATTGGTCTTTTTTCCCCACGGTCCATTTCAAGAGTTAATTAATGGCGCCAAAATGGCGCTAAACCATTTGGTCACTTTTCATTTATACCCATATATGGGGTTTATTGACCATGGATGTCTAAATGGTATGTTATGAGCACAGGAGGTTAATGATACGCACCCATATATGGCTAAACTGCGTTAGTTCCACAATTTCTTGCTTTATGTGGGTAGTGCTCAATCATACAAACATACTTTAAAGACATTCAGGGGTTTATCGACGATTATCCCCCATATATAGGCGCCCCCGGCGGGATTCGAACCCACAACCGTCTGATCCGAAGTTCAATTATGATAGTTTTATGAGGGTATTGTTTCACTGATGATGCTCATCATAAATCCCTGCCGCCCGATGGACGCTTTGTTAGCCCGCGCACCAATATGCATGAGCCTTAATATGCCCGAAGTAAACAGCGGTGATTGGTAATATAGGTAGCGCTGGAATTCATTGGCTCGTGATCAATTATCTTGAGTGCTAGCCCACCTCAACCATTTTCTTGAATGCTTTTAGTTCCTGTGGAAGCGTCAAACGGATGATTAGATCGCTGAATAGGCCAGCCAACCCAGTCGCCTGGATATTAAATTGCAATGTGAGGCGAGTGCGATTGCCCACAGATTCCAGTGTGAAGGTGCCCTCCCAAGAAATAGGATGACTCGGGCTTTTTAAGCCGAGCAATTGATTTGGAACGAAGTGCGTGACTTCCATAATTGACACTGCGGCGTTACGGCCTATTCGAGTCTGCCGAAGTTGCGAGCCAAGCTGCAATGGATTGGGTGATATGAGCTCTACGCTGGCGAGACCCCCTTGCCACCGTGGCCACCTAGGGAAGTCGATCAATCCATTGAAGGCATCGATGAGTGGAAGGTTGATAATGATGCTGGCTTTTAGAATGCTCATGTTGATTGCTCCTTGTGATTGACGATTGCTTTCCAGTAGTGTAACGGCGATTCGGATTGTTTGGGCTTCCTACTTGACGGCGAAGCGGGCTAACTATTAGATATACTGCAAATTCTCCATATAATCAGACAATTTGGTATTTTATTCTGACATTCGATTTTCATAAGAGTGGTTATCGGAACCTAGAAGTTAATGGTTCAATTCCAGCCAAATCGGTCTCAAGGAAACCCTGGAGACCGATCTTTTTGTGACTGGCTGCAGTTAGAGGGGGTGAATCTTTCACTATGTTTCCCAGGTTTCACAAATAATTTACAAGGTTTACAAAAAAGTTCACACAGGCTGAATCTAGATGCACTCTGGATGTGCTTTTGATGTGCTTTAATTCGGCCTTTTGTGAATAAATTTTGAAATTAATTCAAATTTATCGAGTAAAATTGGCGCCCCCGGCGGGATTCGAACCCACAACCGTCTGATCCGAAGTCAGATGCTCTATCCATTGCGCTACGGGGGCGTGATTAAATTATACACTGAGATATCCTCTTGCGGGATTATTTGCATCAATGCAGCATCGATGCACCCATGTTAAAATTACCTGCAGAGGGCCGAATATGCAAACCAAACTGACGCAAGCTGGCAAATTATTGGATCCGGACGGGCGTTTATCTCAGGTAGGGTGGTCACCTCAGCCGTTGCTGGATTGCAACCTGGAAAATGCACACTTTTATTCGCTCAGCATGTTCCAGCGTCTGCGGATCAAGCGGTGGGATTATTACGCTGTTTTTACCCCATTTAAATTCTACTCGGCCACCATCGCAGATTTAGGCTACGCGGGCAATATTTTTGTTTACGTTATGGATTATGCCTCTGGGGAGCTGCACGAAGAGGGGCTGGTGGTACCTCTGAGCAGAGGGATCACGCTGGCGCGGAATAGTGATCAGGGAGATAGTATTTTCAACGACAAGCACGCCAGGCTGCATTTCCAGACGATTCCACAAGGCAGGCAGATTTCGGTATCCTGGCCTGGCTTTCATGATGGGCGGGGGATTTCCGCCGATGTCGTATTCCATCAGCCAGCGGAGCATGAATCGATGACGATCGTGATCCCGATCGGGAAGCGCCGGTTCTACTATAACCGCAAGATCAACTGCCTGCCAGCTGAAGGCACCATCCGGTATGGAGATGAGAATGAGATATTATCGCCTGTAAATTGCCTGGGGTCATTGGATTGGGGTCGCGGGGTGTGGGAATATAAAAGCTTTTGGAACTGGGCTAGCGCCTCAGGGTTCCTGCCGGACGGGCAGACCATAGGACTGAACCTGGGTTGTGGTTTCGGGGATTTATCTGCCGCCACCGAAAACTGTTTCGTGTTGAACGGCAAGGTCCATAAGCTCGAGCAAGTTAAGTTTAGTTATGAGAGCCATGATTTTATGCGTCCATGGAAATTTACAGATTCGGAAGATCGTTTGAATCTAAACTTCGTGCCATTTAAAGAACGAAAAGCGATCACCAACCTTGGGATCATCTTCAGTGAAGTGCACCAGCTGCTGGGCAGGTATTCAGGCACAGTGCGAACCGATGAAGGCGCAATCATCCAAATCAACGATCTGATCGGATTCGCTGAGGAGCACCAGGCACGCTGGTAAGCTCAAATCTCCGCTGAAAGGAATGATGCTCATGGGCATAATGGACGGAAAAATCTGCATGGTGACGGGGGGGACGTCGGGGATTGGGTATTACACCGCCCAGGAGATTGCCAGGCTGGGGGCTGCGGTCATCATCATCGGGCGGAACCAGGTTAAGTGCGAGGCCTCGGTGAAAATGATGCAACACGAGACGGGAAATCTGTCCATTGAATACCTGCTGGCGGACCTATCTTCGCAGGCACAAATCCGGTCAGCTGCAGCTATGTTTACTGATAAGTATGACCACTTGGACGTACTGGTGAATAATGCCGCTGGCGTTTCCTTGCGCAGAAAATTGAGTGTGGATGGGATCGAGATGACTTTCGCCGTCAACCACCTGGCTTACTTTCTGCTGACCAACCTGCTCATCAACGCGCTTAAGAATAGCCCAAGTGCCAGGGTGGTCAATGTTTCGTCGGGAAGCCACTACGGCGAGCAGTTGGACTTCAACGACCTGCAGCTGGTTAAATCCTATACTATCTATCGAGCCTACGGACGGTCCAAGCTGACAAACGTGCTGTTTTCGTATGAGCTGGCGCGTCGAATGGCGGGTACGCTTGTCACGTCCAATGCCTTATCGCCGGGGATGGTGGCAACGGATATCTGGAAAAAGGTCAACCGGTTTCTGACGCCGTTGATCAACCCCGTAATACAGCGCATTGGTCAGCCTCCGCTCATCGGCGCGCAAACGAGCATCTACCTGGCAACTTCGCCGGAGGTGGAGGGTGTGACGGGGAAGTATTATGCCGATAGGAAGCCGGTCCATTCCAGCGTGTATTCCTATGACCTGGAGGCGGCCAAGCGCCTGTGGGAAGTCAGCGTCTGGCTTACCGGCTTGAGCGATACTGTGACTTAGGTGGTGGAGTTTAGACTACGGCGTGGGAATGTTGTAGTAGTTATAAATGGCGCTGGAAAGGTCTTTCACCAGCTGGTTGGCGGGGTCAAATACGATTTGGACGGGGTGATACATATAGACCGTGAACACGTAGTCACCACCGGGTGAAAAGACGATGGCGGCATCGCTCATATCGTGGATGATCCCGTACATATCCGTCACCCAGCCATGCTTGTGGGCCACATTAGTGCCATCCGGGACGCCTGACTGGATCAGTAGGGCGATACGGTCCTGAACCAGGTAATTGATCATGGTCTGACATTCTGACTGAGTGATCTCACCTGGGAAAGCGGCAATTAATGACCCGCCGTTCAAATTGGCACACTGGTAGAGGTCTTTTAAGAGCAGCCCAATCTCAGATGGGGTCGTCTGGCTGTAGGGGTCTGGATCGGTGCTGATATCCGTGCGGCTGTTGGCAGGTGTGTTATAGACTTCCAGCAGGGGTGCGCCGGCATAGAAATAGCCACCCAGGAAGGTGTTCTTCAGCCCCAGGGTCTGCATATCCTCGGTGACCATCAAAGGACCTTTGTCCCGATCAATTTTATTTTGCATCAACCAATCCGCTGCCGGGTTAATCGATTTGGCGATCATATCTTCGAGATTTTTGGTGGTTTCCGCATCCGGGTTCTCGCCGATGTGTCGAAACACCGAGATCATGATTGGAATTTTGATCGTGCTGCTGGCGGTAAATGCCACGTCGGGAGGAGTGGTGACAGGAGCATCTTGATTCAAGATAAAGCTGATAGCTTGCCCGGTTTGTAAATCCTCCACGTCGATGCCGATAATGCCATCAAAACCAGAAATCTTAATGGTTTGGCGGAGCAGGACTTCCAAATTTTGGAATGTAGGGTGTAAAGGATTGGTTTTCTTGATGGGTAGGACGACCGATCGCTGATCCAAGGAAAACAGTGAAGATTCGATCAGGGGTACCGCGTGTTCAACATCCAATTCCGACCCGGAATTACCGGCTTGAAAATTTGTCGTGCCTACCACGGGTTTGGCTGAGGTTGACAGCTGATCATAGCGGGTTCCAATTTCAGTCTGCAGATACGTGCGCAGCCGGTCCTCAGAATAGGTGGCACGCAGCGGAATATCAGCTGGCTGGGTCGGACGGTCCCACAAGTAGTTCCAAAATCCTTCCCAGAAGGAAGTGCGGATGCGCTCCTGCTCGGCCGCGGCCAGCATCGCCTCATTATCCAAAGTGAACCCTATGGTATTCGGTTCAAGCTGGATGATGGACTCGTTGTAGTACAGCTCAATGGGCTGGGAATAAACCGTCAATAGCCTTTCTGCTGCTGCCTGGCGCGAGAGCTGGCCGATGGGCACCCCGGCGATGGACAGGTTCGGAGGGAAATTGATCCACAACCGGCTGAACCTGACCAGCTGTAAAGTGGTCACCACAACGGCAAGAAGGATGAGAACTAATGAACCCCAGCGTAGGAATGAAGACGAACCTCTGCTCCGCAATCTATCTCCAAATTTATTAAACAGTTATAGGATAAAACCGGAAGAAATGATACCACGAAAGATTCTATTTATGAGTGCTGCACGGGGTGAGCCGAGCTTAAGATATCCTAATGTGATACCACCATCTTTACAATATTCCCCTGGTCATCGAGGGTCAGGCGCGCATATTGGGTATGTTTACGCTGAGCCTGCTCGAAATTCTTGCTCAAAGTGACCACCCGACGGCGCGGTTTTCCCAGAGGCTGATCCTTGGAGGTAATGCGAGAAAATTGGCATTTTTTGCCGCAGCCGCATTTTCCACCTAAATTCGAGCAGCGTTGATGCTCGTGCGATAAGCTGACTTCAGCGTCGTTCATCCCGGGAAGGTATTGGGCGACGATCGTTTTCAAATGCGCGATGGTTTCCAACGATACCGTTGAACCTGCCTCACCTTCACACGAGCGTTCACACACTGTTGGCACCTGCACCGCCGCATCCGATAAGCGCGGGGTGATCTTGGGAGCAGACCTGGATTGGAAAGGCTGCGCCAGGGGGTCTCCGAACAGCACAAAGGAGATCAGGGTCTTCTGATCCTCAGCATCGAGAAAACCCTGGCGCTGGTTCATCTCACGGGTGAGATGAATCTTGGCTCGTTTGAGCGATTCACCGGCAGTAAATCCTTCCTGCAGGAGGTTCCAAAAGACACGCCCAAGCAAGTCGGCAGAGCTCAATGGTGTGGCTAACGACCCGTAGGAGATACAGGTGGAACCCACTAGCGCCTGGGTACCAGAGGCCAGGAACTTAAGCGAGATGGCTTCTTCGACAGACTTGCCGGTGATATTCGCCCCATAGCAGGCTTCAGTGAACACCAGGTGAGGGGCTGAACCGCCGTTCCGAATATCCTGAGGGCGCATCGCCACTGGGAATTCAGGGCCGGCCTCAGGCAGGGTTGGATCACCCTGCCCGTACCATTCACTCGAATCAGGCACGCCATGGAGATTGAAATACGCCAGGCGCGTATCGGGCATGAGCAGACTTGTGGACGATTTGGTGTTTACCGGCTGGGGTATCTCATCAACAAAAGCTGGTCCAACCTCATCGGCAGCGTGGATAGGCGGAGAGATCAATAGATCAGACGGATTCCCGATGGGGCGAAAGACCGATAGCGAAGCACGGCGCCAGACAGCGGCGGTATAGCCAAAACTGGAAAGTTTTTTTGATACGCCGGTTTTGAGCAGCTCACGGAAATATCGGACCAGGCGTCGATACCAGGCGGGTTTTTTGGCATTATGGTCATAACGATTGGTTATCTCCTTCAAGACGGCCAATAGAGGGGCAGGATCGGTCCCTGACCCGCCGGAAACACGCCCAACAGCCCAATCACTGATGAAGTAATTATTGTCCTTGGCAGCATATGGATTATCCGAAGGGACTTCGATATCCGCATCTTCGACCGGGTTGGGTAAATTATGGAAAGGCACGATTTCAGGGCCGCCAACAATGAGCACAGCGCCGATGCGCTCGCCACGTTTTTCCAAAGCTGAATCCAGATCGGCAAGGATTAATTTGAGCTGCCATGCATCATTATATGGAGCCGGCAGGAGGTTATAGGCTTGGGTGCACGTCGGATCATCCGCGTAAAACAACAATGAGCCCCAAAATTCCTTATTGACCTTGCGCCCATGAATGACCTCGACCAGCTTTTTTAGCTCAGTCTCGATGGTTTGGACGGCTGCGGGAGTGTATTGAGATCCCAACCCACCCCGTGCAGTGAATACGACATAGATCGGGAACCGCCCGTCTTCATGGGCGATGTGCGGTACAGACAGCTCGGCAGCCATTTTCTCGAGCTCAGTCTGTGCCAGGCGGGTCGATTCACTAATGGGTGGAGCTTCGGCTTCAATATCGACAGCGTGAGAAGTGTCTATTGATTGCGCCTGTGGGACCTCGACTGCATCGTATTCCGGCCCTGCTGAGGATATGTCACCCTCCCACGAGCTGGGTGTACTGCCATCCGAAATCGCCGCAGAAATCTGGTTCCACCCTAGGCTGGATGCAACCGCGGCAGGGATGGGAATGTTTTGTGGGCTGTTTGGGTTGGTGTTCTGCGCTTCGAGAATGACAGGCCAGAGGGATGAATATTGATGATGTTCACCCCACATCCGCCTGGCAACCTGACCAGCGATATCTTTTGATACAGCCTGGTGAAGCATACTGACTGCCTGGTCAGATTCGCCAGATTCCATCAGTTCGTTGGAAAGTGTCAGCAGGAATTGAAGGCAATCTGGCCAACGCTCGTGGTAGATCTGGGCCAGATTGCGAATAGCGAGCTCCGGCATTGAGCCCTTGGATTCGACCACTCGCAGGTGGACGACTGCAGCCAGGGGTGTATCGGGATTCTCTACCAAGGCTTTATGGATGAAGTGTTCAGCTTTTTCAATTGCCTGATAATCGCCTGCCCTGACGGTACTCAATGCGCTGCGGGCTTCGTAGACATATTTTGCCCAAGACGAAACGTGCCCGTTATTGCTGCTTTTCACCGGGCGACCATGAGAAAGGGCATGGGCGCAGGCTTTGGTAACCAGGCTCTTGCTTGAGCCAGCAAGCTGCTGCAATTCGGCCAGTAATTGCTGGGCTTCGAGAAACTCCGGGTCCAACCGGGTACATTCTTCCAAAATGGGCAGGGCTTGCTGTTGGATCGATACCGATTTATCCTTATAAAATGACTGCGCGTACAACAAGCTGACCAGGAGGTCTCCAGGATAAATTGCCAGCCAGGAGGTGCACAACCGGCGCACATAGCGAAGCTCTCCAGTCCTCAAGGCGGTGTTGAGCAGGGTAAGCAGGAACTCGCGGGATAATGGTCGGTCAGGTGAGCTGGCAGGCTGAGTAATCCGGTCCATAAGGATTAATTCCTCCCAGATCGGGGGTTATGCACCAGGTTCAGGGCAACCACCGCAGCCAGCTGGCGGCGGATGTTCAGGTCATTGGGAGCCAGACTGACTGCCCTGCGGAGCATTGTCTCAGAGGATTTATAATCCTTGCTTTCTTTCAAAGCCAATCCAGCTTGAAAGGGGGCACGAGGGTCATCGGGGGCGATGATGGTTGCGCGCTCGAATATCTGGAGAGCCTGTTGATATTCACGTCGTTCCTTGCGTGCCAGACCCAGCTCAAGATATGGTTCCAGGCGGTCGGGAGCCAGCTGAATGGCTTCATTAAGATGTTGGATGGATTGATCCAGCTGCCCGCACTGCCTGAGGATCTGACCGATCAACAAATGCAAATTGGCCTGCTCATTGCGGGAAGTCTTGTCTGTACAGGATTTCAAGGCTTGCTGCGCAGCCGAGACGGCATTTTCTAGCTCGCCGACTTCGACATATAACTTTGATAACATATTAAATATGGTGAAATCGTCGGGATAGACCCTTGTTAGGCTGGTAAGCTCGACAAGCGCGGCGCGGGGGCCATCTTTCTTGCGGAGAATGTTCACTCGTTCCAGGAAGAGCTGTTTGGATTGCTGGACGCTCGTTATAGCTGAATCAAGTTTGGCAAGCGCTTCCTGATGCCTCCCAAGTGCGGATAATGACTTGACCAGCGTGACCGTCGACTGGATATCCTTCGGATTAGCCAGGATGGCTTTGTTAGCATATTCATAGGCACCCTGGAAATCATCGTTGCGGATGGCAATCTCGCTCAGGAGCTGATAGGTCTCAGCTCGGTTCGGAGCAAGGACTAAAGCTTTGCGGGCATTATCGTTGGCATTTTCTAGGTCATTCAGTAGACATTGCGTGGTTGCCAGGTTGACCAGAGCAGTGACTTCATTCTCATCCAAAGCAACCGCATTTTCGAAGCATATAAGAGCTTGATGGAGAATGCGCACATCCTCGTGGGCCGACTCGAGATACAGCTTGCCGAGATCCAAATGATAGCTGATATTCTTGGGGTCAAGCTGGGAGGCTGCGGATAAATGCCCGGCGGAACTGTTGATGTCTGAGGTCCTAATGTAAACCTGGGCAGCGAGCGCATGCCAGAAAGGCTCGTCCGGCCAGAATTCCAGGGCTGCTTCTACGGCTTGCCTGGCGGTGGGGTAATCTTCCAGTTTTAATCCAAGCCTGGTTATAAGGATGTTGCAGAAGGCAATGGTGGGATTCCTGGCAAATGGATTTGATTGTAAAACTGACTGGAGCGCTTTCATTGCTTCTGTCGGATTCGTCTCATGCAGCGCCAGGGCAACATGCAAGATCACTGCCGGGTTTCTCGGAGCTGACCTGGCAAGCTTAATGATCCTGGTCAACGCATCACTATCCGGGTCCAATACGGTTAGGTGGTGCAGATGGAGAATTAATGCGGCTGAATCTTCACCTGGTCGCTGGTGGGCCAGAATTTCGCTTTCCTCCTGACCTGCCTCACCGTCCTGTTCAAAGATTATGTTAGCACGCGCCCGCCAGCGATAAATCTGGTCGTAGGTCACCGCGTGCTCGGTGAGGATGTGTTCAGTCTGATACGACTCCACGATGGATTGGGATTGCGCCAAATATTGGATACACAGGTTGAAACTTTCCGATATGGGTGAATTAGAGGAAGGTATGTGTTTGGTGACTTCGAAGATATCACATAAGGCTTTAAATTCAGCTTGACGAATAATCGTTCTGGCGAGATTTAGGTGGGGTAGGGGTTCACCTGAGCATGATTCGATCAGCTGTTGAGTTAGATCACCCGCTTGATCCCATAATCCAAGATCCAAGGCTGCATCGATCACTGAGACCGTATTTATGTACTTAATATAAGCCGCGTCCCAGGCGGGAAGGCTGGCGGGATCAGCAGTGTTACTCAGGTTGTGCGCAGCGATTTGATAAAGCTGTTCGGCCTGCCTGAAATTACCTGCCAGGTTCATTAATCGTGATTTTATTGCCATCAGTCTGCTGAAACTCGGGTTGGATGCCTCAATCTGGATCTCCTCAATCTCTGGCATGATGTGTTCGCCGGTTTCTAAGGCTAATTCGGTATGCAGGAAGATGTAATCTAGAGTCTCAGGCTCAGCACCAAGATCTGGCGGCAAAGGACCGGCTGCATCCTGCAGAATTTGATAGGCTTGCTGGGGTTGTAATAAAGCACGGTACAGCTCAGCGATTTGGGTTAAGTGCTTGATGTTTAATTTATCCTTTTTTGTACCCGTTGTATCGGTAGTGGCCGCACACATGCGAGCAGAATCAATTGCTGCGTTGAAATTACCCATCGAGCGATTAATGCGGGAGGCGAGGAAAAGCAGGTCAGGATCCGGGATTCGGTCCACGCTTTTCTGTAAAGCAGTCTCAATGCAGCGCAAGGCATCAAAGCATTGTCCCAAACCGAGAAGGATATCGACCTTCAGCGAAACCAGTGAATTGTCAGTGGGAATCAGATCGATGGCTTGATCCAGGATATTTATGGCTGAGGCATGGTCATGGTTTCGCACATATTCTTGAGCCAGGTCACTGTACAGCGATGGATTGTGTTGACCTGAGGCAGTCTGGTCTTTTGGTATTCCTTTTTCGAGGCAGGCAATCGCAGAGGTGTGATCACCAATCCTGCTTAAGTACTCAGCAGCACTTTGTAGATCAGCAATCGTGGCGAAATCAAAAGCAGCGATCGAAGCGAAGGCAGCTTTGGCTTCCTCTTTTGCACCTAATATGGATAGAAGATTTCCAAGCTGGATCAATAAATCGGTGCGGGTAGGGGCCAATTGGATCGCTTTATTTAGGGCAGTAAGTGCCTCTGAGGGTAACTCTTTAGATAATCCTGCTGCTGAATTGGAGTTATCCTGCGGCTGCGTCCGCATGATCTTTACCGCGTGTTGAGCAAACCAGGCCAGACTGTCGGGGTTATCGCCATCGATCACGAGGACGGTACGCGCCGAACGCAGAGCGTCTTCAGGCAGGTCAGCATATAGATAAGCATCGGATAAGGCCATGAATATTGCCGGGTTGTTAGGGTTGGACTGACTGGCCTCTTGCAACGCCGCAACGGCAATATCATATTTGCCAATCGCGCTAGCGACGCAGCCGAACCCATATGATAAGCGCTCACGCCAATCATTATCCGCAGTCAGGGAGGTATCCAGGGCTTCCCGATAAGCCTGGAAAGCCAGCTCATTTTCTCCACTTGCGGCTAATGCTTCTGCCGTCAAAGCTTTGGCCTCTGCAAGCTCGGGATTGGTCTGCATGACTTCATTCAGCGCAATCAAAGCTCTCATGGGTGGGTAGGCGGTTGAACCGCGCTTGTTCAAGGCTAACACACAGCGTGCATAGTCTAGAAAAACTGCCGGATCGTTAAGCGATTTATTATTGATCAGCAGCTCAAGTGGAGAGATTGCTTCTTCGAGCTCGTCCGAATCCAAAAGGATTTTTGAGTACATCTGCGCCAACCCCGGGAACTCCGGATCGATCCCGTAAGCCTTGGACAGCGCCAGACGGGCTTCGTCGAGATGACCGAGCATCTTTAATGCCCGGCCATTACTTACCAGGATTTCAGGGTCTTCTGGGGATAATTCCACCGCAGAACGCAAATTGGGCAGCGCCAGGGTGGGTGCGTTGTCTTGCACATATAGATCGCCGAGGGCGAAATAAATTCGTGAACAATCAGGGATGGCCTGAGCACCATTCTTGAGAGTCTCGATCACGGTTGACAAAGGATAGATTTTCTTTTGGGCGTCAGCAAGAGCTAACCATGCCTCAGCCAGCTGATTAGTGGCTTCAGTTGCTCGTACCAGTAAATCAATACCCTGGTCAACTTCGCCCATTAGCAGATGGGCTTGACCTGCATAAATTAAGGCCTGAGTATCGTCCTGGTTCTGGGTCAGGATCTCATCGCTTACCTTGAGCGCAAGCTCCGGCTGATTGGCTTTGAGCGCACAATGAGCATAGGCATAGAAATCACCGGTCTGCAGGGATGTGGGATTACCCTGATATGAGCCAATGATGACCGATCGCTCATTTAAACAGGCTTCCCACTCACCAATAACTGCCAGAGCTTCAGCAAAAGCCCGGCGGTAATCCATATTCTCGGGGTTCAATGATACCAACGCATGCAGGGCTTCACTAGCAGGCTGGTCTTGATGGGAAGATTTATAACTTTCTGCAAGCAGTTTCAATAAATCAGCTTCGTTTGGGCAGGACCGCACGGCGAATTCAAAAACCCGGGCAGCTGCACCAGGTTTATGCAGATCGAGCAATAATTTACCAAGATTGACCTGCGATAAGTGCTTTCCCCAGATAGGAACTTCACCCATCGAGGCTTGCTGATCGAGAAGCTCCATCATCCGGGTAGTAGCCGCTTCCGAGTGTGGAAGATTTCCATTTAGAAAAAATATCCTGGCGATGGCGTATAAGACGTCCACATTGTCAGGTAGCGGCTCAGTGGGCTGGGGGAGCAGCTTAATGGCTTCTTCTATATGCCCCTGGCTGTATTGGGTGAGCGCCAATTCTGCTTGCTTGGTTGAATTGAGATTGAGGGGCAGGGTAAAGCCTGATATTTGGATTGTATTTTTACTAGAATCAGATGAGTTCTGCGTTGAGATGCTTCCAATGAGACCCTTTGAGCTATAAGAAAGAATTCGCGTCGCCAGGTCAGTGGATATGCTATTCGTGATTTCACGTTCAGCGGTAATTAAATCGGATGGGATTTCCAAATTTCCGGCGATTTGTCTTAGGTTAATTTGGAACAAAATTTCCATTAGCTGATCGATATTTCTGGCAGTGCTGCGCTGATTTGGATTGATATCACCGGTAAATTCAGGATGGGTCTCCATCCATTTCAAGCAGAAATCCACCGCCAGCTGGGGGCGTTGTTCGTTCAATTCGCTGGTCAAGGTGATCCTGTCTGCCGGAGGCAGCAGATCACCGTACTGCCCTGCACACAACCCGATTAGAACAGTCACCTGCTCGTCGGGAGGGATTGGATTGCTAAGCACTGCATGTATGGCAAGCTTGACCCTGGATGGCTCGCAACCCGGTTGCACTAAGGCAGTGAGCAAACAAGTGGGATTTTCTAGATAACCGAATAAACACGCCATGGGAGCTGACCAAATTTGATGGTCAGAAAATGACAGCGTGCTGATTAATTCATTCCAGGAATTCGCAGATCGGTATTTGTAAGCTGAAGCCAGGGCGATCATGCCAGCGCTGGCCAGGTCTTGTGGATAGGTCTTAAGAATAGCCTGGTCTGAAAAACTGCGCATAGCCGTTTGGACGACCTGAGGATCAACCAAATCGAACAAATTCGACGGGTCAATCCTTTCGCAATTGGGTTGTCCTAATGCCAGGAGGGCCAGCCGGCTGGGAGAGAAGTCTGCTGGTGAATAAACAGATCCGTCCGGTTTCGCATGGACAAACTTTTCATAAAATGTAGGGTCATTCAGGCTGTTCCAAACCACAAAATCCTGTCGCAGGTTAGGCAATAACCAAGACAGGTTGGAGCTGTGGAGGTCTTCAGTGATCCGATCGATCGTTTTTGTAGTCGCCATAGGTTTTAGAGATTATTCAGCAACACCAGGCAAGAGGCCAGCATCAGCAGTCCTCCGATAATGGTCAGGTAAAAGCCAATCCCATTCGATGTACGCATCAAATCATTGAGTGTGGTCATCAATGTGGAAGCATTTCCGACCAGGCCGGAGATTTC
>JBGPBQ010000047.1:0-18393 GCA_041481345.1 Anaerolineae bacterium | reverse complement strand
CGTAGCCCTGCGCGACCCCGACCGCCCGGAGGATGTTACCCCCGAGCAGGAGCGCCTGATGGGCTTCCTCGAGCAGGGCCTGCGCGCCCAGTTCCTCTTCAAGCGCAACAAGGATTACCTGGTTCAGACCGGCAAGGTGGTCATCGTCGATGAGTTCACCGGGCGTTTAATGCCCGGCCGCCGCTGGTCGGATGGTCTGCACCAGGCGGTCGAAGCCAAGGAAGGTGTGCGCGTCCAGGCGGATAACGTCACCTACGCCACCATCACCATCCAGAACTACTTCCGCATGTATGAGAAACTGTGCGGCATGACCGGCACCGCCCTCACCGAAGCCGAGGAGTTCGACAAGATCTACAAGCTAGACGTGATCGCCATCCCAACCAACCTGGAGTACCAGGCGATACGTGAGGGCTCACCCCTCGCCCTCCTCGAAGGCCGGGATGAGCAGGGCTACAAGTTCCGCTATTATGCCCTGAAAGATGATACTGAAAAGAATCCGGTCTACTTCCAGCGCAAGGATTTCCCGGATGTGATTTACCGCACCGAGGAGGTCAAGTTCCGCGCCATCACCAGCGAGATCCTGCGCTACCATGCCATGGGGCGACCCATGTTGGTGGGCACCACCTCGGTCGAGCTTTCCGACCACCTCTCCACCCGCATGCGGGCTGAACCGTTGCGCAAGCTGACCCAGGTGGCCCTCCTTCGCCGGGCGTGGCTGGAGAAGAATAACCGTGAGGAAGATGGGCGTGTGATTGAAGAGCTACAGCCGCTCAACGTACCCCTCGACCAGCTGCAGGTGCCCGAGATGCGCAAGATGGCGCGTGACCTGGGCATCTCCTTCAACCCTGAAGACCCCGAGAATCTGACAAGCCTGCTGGATGTCCTCGACCTCCCATCTGACGATAGTGAGCGCCTGAAAGCCGACCTCGAAGCCGGCATCCCCCACCAGGTGCTGAATGCCCGCAAACATACGGAAGAATCCCAGATTATCGCCGGGGCGGGCGCCTTTGGCGCCGTGACCATTGCCACCAACATGGCGGGGCGTGGCGTCGACATTAAGCTGGGCGGCGAGCTGCCCGAAGGCGTGATCGACTCGGTCAACCGTGTCCTGCGGCGTGCCGGGTACGCCGACCCGTATGACATGCGCCATGAAGAGCGCCGCCAGGCGCTCGAAGCGCTCACCCCTGAGCAGCTCGGTATATATGAGGTGGATATCAACACGTTCCTGGGCTACATGCAGGATATGCAGAGCGTCAAGGAGCTGGGCGGTCTGCACGTGATCGGCTCAGAGCGCCATGAAGCCCGCCGTATCGATAATCAACTGCGCGGTCGATCCGCCCGCCAGGGTGACCCCGGCTCGTCGCGCTTCTACCTTTCCCTGGAAGATGACTTGATGCGCCGCTTTGGGGGCGGGCAGGTCGAGTCGATCATGCAGCGTATGAAGATCGACGATGCGGTGCCCATGGAAGTGGGGCTGGTTAGCCGCCTGGTCGAGCAGTCGCAGACCCGGGTGGAGGGCGCCAACTTTGACGTCCGCAAGCATCTGCTCGAATATGACGATGTGCTTAACACCCAGCGTCAGCGCATCTACTCCCAGCGCGACCTGATCCTGACCAAAACGGACCTCTCGGAGGACGTCACCGAGCTGTTGGGCACCGAGGTCAACCGCCGCGTGCCTGAATCGCTGGCTGACGACGAAGGTCCATGGAAGCTTCTCGCCTGGCTTGACCAGGTGCAGCCTCCGCTCGACCTGGGTGGGATGCTCTTCCCGTCCTACTCGCTCAAATTGCTGCTTGACCACCTTGCCAGCCTGCAGAAGGGCTACTCTTCTGCGGAGGAACTGCGCGATGCCCTGATTGGACTGGCCTCCGAAGCTCTCAAGGCGGAGGAGGAGCACCTGCTCCGCACGATCGACGGTCTGCTGGAGACGAGCCACGAACGCCTGGAAAGCCAGGCCAAGGAACGCCTGGAAGCACTCGATACCTTCTATGAAGGTCTCAATATGGGCGAGGCGGAAGAGGCTGCCCCGCGCAACTCGCGTGAGCTGTTGGATGAGCTGGTGGGTATGGTGCACGTCAACATCCGTCTGACGCCTGAAGAGCTGCGCCTGCTGCGTGACGACCCCGATCAGGTGCGCAATACCATCCGCACCCAGGTAGAGAATGCCGTTGCTGGGCAGTCGGTGATGCGCCTGGTGGGTGCTATCGAGCGCCGCCTGGAAGACTCGCTTGACCTCGAAGCCACCCAACTGGACAGCTCCGATTGGGAGGGCATGGCAGACCAGGTGTATCGCTCCACCCAGCTCGTGCTTACGAAGCGTCGCGAGCGCCTGATGGGCAATGGCGCCGGTCCGGCATCGGGTCAATTGAGCCATGACCTGGAATCTGCCCTGGCGAAGATCAGCGGACCCATCACCACCAACCACATGCTGGGTTTGCTGCTGATGATCCCGCAGGGCACCAAGGCCTCCTTTGACAAGAAGACACATAGACGGGTCTTGCAGCGCACCACCCGTCTGACCTATATCTACCTGGCAGCCCGCCTGCTTGAAAAGCGCCCACCACAGGAGATCACCGAGGAGGTGCTGAAGCACCTGCAGTCAGCCCAAGAGACCATCCGGCGCACCTGGGGAGCGAGTGAATTCTCACGACTGGCTAATGCCAGCTTGCCTGAGCTGGATCCAACCCTGCAAGATACGCTGCGCAGCCTGCTGGGTGAAGAGACCTGCGCCAGCCTACAAACCCAACCGCTGCAGAGTCTGGACCGCGAGCAAATCATCAAGATCATGGATGAGCTGGGCAGGCGTGCCCTCACTGAGGTCTACCGCCAGCTACTGCTGGGGGTGATCACCGAGCTGTGGGTGGACTACCTGACCCAGATGGAAGCCCTGCGTGTGTCCATCGGGCTGGAAGCTTATGGTCAGCGCGACCCGCTGGTGGAGTACAAGAAGAAGGCATTTGAATTGTTCCAGAATCTACTCAAGGATATGCGCTCGGGCGTGATCTCGCGCATGTTCACCTACCGCCCGCGGATCATGAGCAGCGTGCAGACTGAGATGCACCGACCAACCACGGTAGAAGAATTTGAAGCAGAGACGAGTGCAGTCGCAGAGAGCGGCGATGGAGAAGAAGCTGAACCGCAGCAGGCTGATGGGACTGAGCTCGAACCGGAAGCTGAGGAGGAGCCGGTGGCTGTGCAGTCCGACCAACCCCAGCTCAGCAAGTCGCAGAAGAGGCGGAGGCATCGTAGATAAACTATCTGGGGATTAGTTATCATTGAGCAAAGAAGGTTTTGATCCATCAAACCTCACAGGTGTAAAAAACCTGTGAGGTTTGTTCTATTGTGATGTAGCTTTTCGAGATATTGAATTGTTTCAAAAAAAACAATGACATTCAAATATTCTTCGGTAAAAGATCGAATAGTGCGAGGGCTTTTATTTAATGGAACGCACTCATACCGACACAGAAAATCATGTATCGGTACAGAAGCACACTGATTATAGCACATATGTTCTAATCCACAAGAGGTTTATGAAGATTTAAGATTTCTCATAAAAGAGGAGGTGCAAATAGATCGCTATTTGAATGATCTATGATTTATTTGATTATAAGAATATTATGATTATTCAGTGCCGGAATGCCAAAAGTTGTGACCGATTATCGATCATTATCAGATCCGACTATAACTGACTGATCAGCAGCTAGCGCAGACTATTAGAGCACGTTCATTATCCTTAACCCGGCGGTAAGCGATCTGTTCGTCGAGGCCATAAAGCCAACGCGGTTAGCAATCCCTGCCGTTGAGCCATTCATCGGGAGCGGCTCTCAGAGCGGCCAGGACGTCCTCTCAGACCTGCCTGTGCCAGGCCAGGAGCTCTTGCGGGAAAAAACTGCAGAGGAGTCCACTATCTATTTCCATGGTTTCCAGGCGATGCACTATGGGGTCATCGACACAAACGGAAAGTGTTATTCAATTGTATTTATACCCCCCATGTTCTCTATAGTCCTGTTCACACCCTTTTCATAGATAGTATTAAAACAAGCAGGGGATAGATGTTGAAAATCTCTTCACCTTTGGTCTCGTATATTAGGAATATAGCACCTTATATTAGTTGCTGGTTTGTTAGGTCGTATAGATGCGTGAGGCGGGTATATTGATTGCAGATTGTCTATGAGTTTCTCGTACGGATGAGAAGAGGTATAGAGCACATACAATTTATTCACCCTGTGCTCACTTTAGAACCGCACTTCCCCATTAGATTACCAGGTGATTACTGGACAGGTCTGAAAATTGGTTGACCCTTAGGACTGGACACTTTTTTGGCTTTACATAGGAGGATACCGCCTCAGGTCGAGATGAGCGTCTGGCCGAGGTGGATAGCCATTTCGGTGGAGTTGGTGCCGTGGATGAGATTGGTCGCGCCAAGCAGGTTTAAGAACTGCTTTTCCATAGCCCACTTGCGACGCGGGACTACCTCTTGGTGGACTATGCCAATGTGCGTGGCAGGCCCACCAAAGGCCGTCAAGCCAATTTGCGAAATATGGTGAAGATTTCCCAGGTGGTGTTCAAAATTATGATTATGACACACTTGACTCGAAATAATTGGGTTTTTACAAATAAATCCTAATTTAAACAAATTTCTTAATGTTCTTTAATATTTAAAATAATAATGGTTAGTATTTACATAATATTCTGATTAATTATTCATGAAGGGAGACCCAATATGCTTTCAAGAAGAGGATTTTTTAAACTTGGTGCAGCTGCTGGAGCAGGATTGATGTTCCGCGGAAGATGGCTGACGAAACCGCAGATCGCGCGAGCACTCTCCTCCCATGAGCTAATATCGCCCACATATGCCCAGAGCGAGAATCTAGCTAAATTTATCCAACCGCTGCGGGGAGTTGGGGGAAGCGGCATTCCAGTTGCCCAACCGGATACAGTAAACCCGGGATGGTGGCAGCCCGGCGTCACCCATTACACCATCGATATTGGTCAGTTCGAGGACCAGTTACATCCCGACCTGCCCAACCCAACCCGCTTGTGGGGGTTTGGCCAGGGATTTAATCCGGGGAATCCGAATTGGACCCGGCATCTTGGTGGAATAATCGCCACCAAGCGAGACGAACCCGTTCAGATCACCTTCCGCAACCATCTGCCAGCGACTCACATCCTCCCGGTCGACGAAACAATCATGGGGGTTGCTGGCAATCAGTACAACCGCGCAGATGTCCATTTGCACGGAGGTTTCGTCCCGTGGACCAGTGATGGCGGTCCGCATGCCTGGTGGGATCCGGACGGTCACAAAGGGATTTGCTTTTTAAACAACCAGGTGTTACGCCCGGGCCAAACGGTACCAGATAATGAAGCCGAGTACTACTATCCCAACCAGCAGGGTGCCCGGGTGGAATGGTATCACGACCATGCCTTTGGCCTGACCCGCCTCAATGCTTATGCGGGCATTGCCTCCGGCTACGTTATTTACGACGATTATGAATTATCCCTGGTCTCCGACCATAATCTGCCCGGCCCGCTGGATGCACGCACGGTCTACCTGATCTTCCAGGATAAGATATTCGTCCCTGATGATATTGAAACAGTCGATCCGACCTGGCCGATCATCATGCCAGCCTCACGACCAGGGGATCTATGGTACGCCCATGAATATGATCCGAGCCGGTGGGAGCTCAACCCCGGAGGGCTGCCACTTCCGAATCCTTCGGCGATCCCTGAGTTCTTCGGCGATACCATCCTTGTTAATGGCCTGGTTTACCCGTACCTCGAAGTGGAGCAGCGGCAGTATCGCTTCCGAATGCTAAATGCCTGCAGTGCTCGCTTCCTGAACCCGCGGCTGATGTCTGCGGCGGGTAGCACCCCACCCGACAGCACAGAGCCCGTCAACGACATCGGTCCCGCCTTCATCCAGATTGGAACCGAGGGAGGCTTTCTGCCCCATCCGGTGATGCTCAACGGACCATCACAGGCCAACCTGATCCTGGCGCCCGCCGAACGTGCCGACCTGATTGTGGATTTCCGAGAGGAATCCGTCGGTTCTTTCGTGCTGCTTTGCTGTGACGCCCCGGCCCCATTCCCCTCTGGCGATCCGTCCGACGATTATTATCCGGGTAACCCATATAACCCCACCAATCCACCACCAGGCTATGGACCCAACACGCGCACCCTCATGCAGTTCAGGGTCAAGGCGCGTGAGGGAAATCCAGATGCTCTAATCACCCTGCCCGGTACCTTCACTCCGACGGATCCATTCATGGTGACGCAAACTCCAGGCCTGCCGACACCCATCCCTGCGGGTGTAAAAGTGCGTTATCTAACCCTCAACGAGACCTTTGACGAATTTGGCAGGTTGATCCAGTTCCTCGGTACCGATCAGCCCGTCAATCCGGGAGCATTCGGGAGAGAGTATCTTGCAGATCCGACCGAAGTCATTCAGGCAGGATCCACCGAGGTGTGGGAGATTCTCAACCTGACTGGGGATACCCATCCTATCCACTTCCACCTGGTCAACGTCCAGGTGCTCTCAAGGCAGGCATTCGATGATATAAACTATCAAGGTGGCTTACCGAGTTATACGGGTATAGAAACAGCCCCAGATAACAATGAGCTGGGTTGGAAAGAGACGGTGCGTATGAACCCAGAGGAAGTGACACGGGTGATGATGACGTTCAATCTTCCGGTGGTGCCGTTTACAGTTCCGGTTAGCCCGCGCACAGGTGGATACGAATACGTGTGGCACTGTCATATTCTCGAACATGAAGAGCATGATATGATGCGCCCACTGATCATTGAAAGTAATACAAATACAGTCTACTTGCCTTTCGTGAATAAATGATTGTTATAACAGTGTTGAAAGATGACACCCAGATTGGGAAACCTTTTATAGATAGTTGACCCAAACCCACGATTGAAGATTACTTGGCGATTATCTACGTGATGGAGCGTGATGAGGATGAAATCATAGGAGCCCAGCTAACGGAATCCCTGGAAGTGTCACCGCCGACCATGATTGCGGCGCTCAAACGCAAGGCAGGCGATGGCTGGATTGCTACAGAGGAGGGTGCAGTTTCGAGTCCTATTCCGCCTATTCAAATGCCTTACCTGTGAGGGCACAGAGCAAAACCGCCGGGTAACTCCGGCGGTTTTCTTTTTCATGAGAGTAGATGATAGGTACAGTTATTATACGTTAAATTCATCTTCCCATTTATGGATCATTGAATGCAGCTCTTCATGGACGCCATGCCCAATAACAGTTTCTTCATGATTTTCAAATTTTTCAAATAGCTCATTCTGTCTTGCATCATCCAATAATTTATCCGCCATTACAAATAGAAAATTGTTTTCTTTTTCAATATGGTTCCTCATATGATCACGATACTTTGCTGCATTGGTTCTAAAATTAATCAGGTCTTTGGATTCAAGAGATTTATTCATTAACAAGATGTATTCTCTGCCTTGTTTGTGTTCTTGAAGCATCACTCCGATTGGTCCACCTTCATTTGGAACTCCTTTTGTGATTAATTCCTTGAACAGATAATCCTCTTCTTTTCCATGATGACATTTATCTGCAAATGTCTTTAGGAAGAAAATTAACTCATCGCCAAACTTGAAAATTTCAACATCTTCTTTTGTGTCTGTTGACAGCATTTTGTCTAAAATTGTAAAGACATGAAGAATTGCGTCATGTTCTTTTCTTAAATCTTGAGTCGCTTTTCCCATAACATAATCCTTCTTTCTATTTAGTATTACCTGTTGAATTACTTTTTGAAATCTTTATAATCGATGGTTTTCAGTCACAGAATATCACATATTGCTTTTTAGTATATCAAATAATTCGCACTTTCGCATATCACACCTTCAATAGGTGAATTCCATTGACGATTACTAAGAGTACAGAAGCTTTGTGAACCAGATTTTTCTTGATCGGTTGAAATTGGTAATATAACACCTTCGGCTTTGCAAATATTATGCGTACAGGGTGTGTACAAAAATGCCAGAGTTCATACGTTGAGACACACAGTCCAGATGACCAATTCCAGTCATAGTATGCCAGATATGCGGTAAGCCGGGGCATGGCGAGAGATTACGCCCAAATGCATGGAGAACAGGTTTTTTCAATCGGGGGACCGAAAGAGAATAGTGAAGTTGATGTTCTTCATGAACATCATTTGTTTTTAATACCCCTTTGGACCGGGCTGCGAATCACATCTCCTAGCTTCATGCAGTGGTGCAATTCTGGTAACACTGTATGGAAATTATGGGCATGTTGGATAAATTACCCACGGTATAGGATAGGGTATAAATCATAGCACCATATGTACTGGTTGGTTTTCGATTTCTGCCACCCTTAATCAGTTGGTTGAAGGGTATTATATATATCGATTTTTTGTCTAGATATGGCAAGGGGTAACGATTACGGTTGTGGAATAAAGGAAAAAGCAAATGGGAGGGAAGGTTTCAGACTGGGATCAGCGATCACGGCTGCAACGTGATTTGTAGCCGCCATCGTTGATGGCGGTCTGACGGACACCTGCCGGGATCAGCGATCCCGGCTACAACATAAATAAGATGCCGATTAAAAACAGGCTGATTTCCTTGGTTACCAATATAATTGACTTATCTTCCCAAGTGTCTCTATATTTATGGATGGACCCATGAAAACGATTTTCATCAACAACCAACCTCTAGTGCCTCCAGAAAAAACCATCCAAGGTGAGTACGTCCACCTGTTTGGAGAGTTATTTTATAAGATCCATAATTTCGATGCGATAGAGCCTTTTTTTATGAGCATCGTCAGCAGCTCAGACCATTGGCTGTATATCTCATCGACGGGTGGACTTACAGCTGGGAGGGTCAGTGCTGAACAAGCTCTGTTCCCCTATTACACCGAGGATAAGATCACTGAGAATTGCGAAAACACCGGGCATAAATCGATATTGCTCGTTGGTCGTGCTGAACGCACAAGTATTTGGGAACCGTTTTCAGAGCGTTACCGGGACAATTACCGGATTGAGCGCAATATCTACAAGAATACCGCCAGCACGATGGTGTTATTTGAGGAACTCAACCTCGACCTGGGGATGACCTACCGGTATGCATGGAGAACCAGTGAAAAGTACGGGTTCATCAAAACAAACTGGCTGATCAACACAGGCGATTCAGCCTGCCGGGTAGAGTTTGTGGATGGCGTTCAAAATATAATACCGGCCAATGTGACTTCACAGACCCAGCTGACGTTCAGCTGCCTGCTGGATGCGTACAAACGCAGCGAGCTTGATACCGGCACAGGACTGGCAATCTTCGCCCTGAACTCCACCCTGACGGACCTGGCAGAACCAAGCGAGAGCCTCCTGGCGACAACAGCTGCACAAGTTGGGCTGGATCATGCCGACTATCTCCTTTCATCATGCCAGCTTGACCGTTTCCGCCAGGGTGAAGATGTGGTGCAGGAAGTCGAAATGCGGGGCTGGCGCGGAGCATACTTTGTGCATGCGACGGTGGATCTCACCCCAAATTCAGAAAATTCATGGCATCTATTTGCAGATGTCTGCCAGGACAGCGCGGCGATAACTATGAAGATCAAGCAGCTTCAAGGTGACGGGGCGGTCCTGCGACAGGAAATTGAACAGGATCTGGAGGCTAACCAGAAGAACCTGTTACGGATTGTCGCCAGCGCAGATGGTGTGCAGCTTTCAAACCAACGATTATGCACCGACCATCATTTTGCAAATACCATGTTCAACGTCATGCGGGGTGGTATTTTTGCAGATCAATATTGGATCAATACCAGCGATTTCAAAGCGTTTGTTTCCACCCGTAATCCTTCAGTCCTTCGTGAGAATGTTGATCTATTTGCAGCCTTACCTGCCCGGGTTCAGATTTCCGATCTCAAATCATGGGCAGAGAACTCAGGTTCAAACGACCTGGTCCGTTTGAGCCACACCTATTTGCCCTTGATCTTCAGCCGCAGGCACGGTGATCCAAGCCGCCCGTGGAATCGTTTCACCATCAAGCTTAAACACCCAGATGGCTCCATGCTTCTCAGTTATGAAGGTAATTGGCGCGACATTTTCCAGAATTGGGAAGCGCTGGCATATTCTTATCCCGAGTTTGTTGAAAATATGATCAGCACGTTTTTGAATGCTACAACGGTGGATGGGTATAACCCTTACAGAATCACTTATCAAGGCGTGGACTGGGAGCTTCCAGAACCGGGCAATCCATGGGCAAATATCGGCTATTGGAGCGATCACCAGATCATTTATCTTCAAAAATTGATGGAAATCAGTGAGAAAGTCCATCCTGGCAGGCTGGACCAGCTGCTAGACCGCCCAATTTTGAGTTATGCCCATGTTCCATATCAAATAAAACCATATCCGGATGTGCTCAGGAATCCGTTCAATACGATTATTTTCGATTGGGATTTGGAAAGACAAATCGAACAACGAGTACATGAACAAGGTACAGACGGAAAACTTGTTCATCTGGAGGACGGGCAAGTGCTCCAGGTCTCCCTTACCGAAAAACTCCTCGGTCTGCTGCTCGCCAAACTGGTTAATTTTGTTCCCGAGGGTGGCATCTGGATGAATACGCAGCGCCCGGAGTGGAATGACGCCAATAATGCCCTGGTGGGCAAGGGACTGTCGGTGGTGATGTTGTGTTATCTACGGCGATACATTGTTTTTTGCAGGCAGGTTTTCAGCCACAGCAGGCTTCAGGCTGCTTCGATCAGCAGCGAGGTGTATGAGTTCTATTCCCGCGTAACAGAAATCCTGAACAGCTTCCAGTATTTACTGCAAGGTTCTTTCAGCGACAAACATCGCCGCCTCGTTATGGATGCCCTTGGGATAGCTGGAAGTGACTATCGCTGGAAATTCTATAAAACTGGGCTTTCAGGGCATCAAGCTTTGGTGGATATTGCGGGATTAATTGACTTCCTCGATCAGGCTCAACAATATGTTGAACATTCACTGCGCGCCAATAAGCGTTCAGACGACCTTTACCACACCTATAACATTTTGCATCTTGATGGAGAAAAAGCAAACATCAAGCATTTATATGAAATGCTCGAGGGTCAGGTTGCCATCCTTTCATCGGGATTCCTTTCTGCGGAGGAGTCTTTGGCACTATTGCAAAGTCTGAGGAAAAGCCGGCTTTACCAGGCGGACCAACACAGCTACATCCTTTATCCTGATCGTAATCTGCCTGGTTTCTTAGAAAAGAACTGCATAACCGATCATCAGGTACAAGACATCGTGCTTCTTACCACACTGGTAAAAGCACAAGATAGCTCTCTAATTTCCAGGGATATCAATGGCTTTTATCACTTTAATGGTCAGTTCCGCAACGCACGTGATTTGAGCACTGCCCTGGAAAAACTCAAACAAAATCCCAAATATTTAGATTTGGTTGCTGCTGAATCCAAGAAAATATTAGATTTATTTGAAGAAACATTTCATCATGATGAATTCACTGGACGTTCTGGAACCTTTTTTGCGTATGAGGGCTTGGGAAGCGTCTATTGGCACATGGTCTCAAAATTCCTATTAGCGTTACAGGAAACTGTGATGCGATGCGAGAGAGAACCGGTAATCGATGCATTGGTTGAATGTTACTTCGATATTCGAGCCGGGCTGGGTTTCAATAAATCCCCCGATGTTTACGGCGCATTCCCGACCGATCCGTACTCACATACACCCAAAGGACGGCGAGCAAAGCAGCCGGGAATGAGTGGCATGGTCAAGGAAGAAATTATAACCAGGCAAGCAGAACTTGGCTTATCGATCAATAATGGCAGCCTGGTATTTGATATGCTGCTGCTTGACTTGCATGAGCTGCTCGACGAACCCTCGACCTTTCATTATCTGAATACCAAAGGGCAGCAGCAACAAATCGACGTTAAAGCAGGCTCGCTGGTGTATACCTTTTGCCAGGTGCCGATCATTTTGCAGGCATCGCAGAATAACGAGATCGAGGTTGTTAAAACGGACGGCGGGGTGGAAACCATTGCAGGACCGGTGCTGGATAAACTCAACAGCCAGCATATTTTTACCCGGGATGGGTTCATCCATCATTTATATGTGAATATAAATATACAAAAAAAGACTTTCTAAGATGAGGTTGCCCTCCTCATATTATTAGAGACGCCCCGGTGGAGCGTCTCTACAATAAATGCACAAAGGGCGCAGCAACGCTCCGGTCTAAGACCGGACTGGTCGCGGCCTTACAAAATCAGTTGAACGAAGAAAGAAAGACCGGGATCAGCGATCCCGGCTACAAAAGGGATATGTATTGGAGGGCACAACAACGCTCCAGTGTATCAATCAGACCGGACAGGTCGCGCCCTTGCTATCATATGCTCCGAATACCAGCGACCGATCAGCTCTTGGCGCGGGCTTTCAGCGCCCGTTTAATGTCCTTAACCCGGTGGTATTCAGAATGACCGTCAAGGTCGTAGGGCCATTCCTTTCTACGCTCTCTGCCGTTGAACCATTTATCAGGGGCTGCTCTGAGCGCCACCAGCAAATCCTCCTGGACCTGCCTGTGCCAGGCGAGCACCTCCCGTGGAGAGCGATCGTGCCAGCGCAGGTAGATGAGATGGTTGGCATCGTTCGTCTCCAGCCCGCGCTCCTCGGGAGGTCGCTTCTGCCTCCTGATAGACCGGGCGACATCGGCCTTCCAATGGGTGATATGGGCCACGGCGTCTTTCACGGTCCAAGGGTCTTTCGTCTCAGGCCGGAGCAGCGGTGTCTCCCAATCGTCATTGGCGAGGTTTGCGACTTGATGGTCCAGGAGCTCATGCTCCCGGATGGTACGCTCGATAACTTCTTCACGGTTGTGTCGCATAGTTATTAGGACCTCCTGCCAGTTCAAGCATCATTTAGAAGCTTGATTCATGACCATTTTATAACTAAGGTGAATATCGATCAGTCTCAACAGGTTAGTATACACCAGGTGGCCAGGCGATGCCCGACGGGGTCATCGAACCTTTGGACAACATACTCAATTGTTGAGCACCCCCCATATTCACTTATAGTATTCTTACCGCCTTATCATAACTAGCTTTCAACTAAACAGGGGATAAAGGTTGAAAACCTATTCATTAAAAGCGTCTAGTATGCGAGGAGTATAGCTATTCACATACCTGGTTCACTTTCTATTCAGCTGAAAATTATTCATAACTGTGCAAAAATACTTAAAGGGATTTGGGTATAAATATATAAATAGTTGTTGCATTCGGTAAATAAAGCGCGATACTAGAATAAATGATTGGTGTCTATTCAAGTGTCGCGATAGACAAATCCCATCATCACGATACCAGGCTATACATCCGACCCTCAGTGCCTATATAAACTAAATAATCGGAGATCAACGCCAAGATGGGCGGTTTTTCAACCAGCATAGGAATTGCATAGATGTCAAATGACTAAATAAACCTAATACTTTTATTCAAATAAAACAGAAGGATATCAAAATCATGAAAGGAGTATAAAAAAGTGAATTCTACGCTTGTCATGCCAAAAAAAAGAAACCGTCGAAAAAGTTCATTTTTTCAATGACTAAAACTGGAAAGGATTGTATAGCGTCAGTGGCATTCTTCTGATTTTGACGTCTATCCTTTCGTTAATTGCTGCCTATGGTAGCAGGATTCTCTACACTGGAGGCTACCCAAGTGACCCCGAGTCTTACCTACAGCTGGTCTCGCAACACGTGCAGCTGGCCTCGTTCACCTGGAGCATATGGATTGTCATAGACATTCTACCACTCCCAATTTTAATTGCGATGTATATCCTCCTCCAGCGGTACAACAGAACCTTAGCCCTGCTCGGTAGCTTGATGGGCTTGTTCTACGCCATATACGACGTGAGTGCAACCGAGTTAAACTCCCTGACGCTCGTCAGCCTATCGTATGGATACGCCCTCGCCACTACCGATGCTCTGAGGGTTTCTTTCGTTGCGGCGGCTACTTATGGTTATCACGCCCTCCCCCTCCAGACCGTCCTCAGCTTCGCCCTTGGCCCCATCGGGTACCTCCTGTGGTGTGTACCCATGGCAAAAAGCATCTTTGGTCGGTGGCTCGCGATTTTCGGCGTCATTGTGAGCATCATAGGGCTTTTAGGGGCTACGGCACCTGTGTTCCCAGCCTCCCTCTTCCTCGGTTGGTGCGCGTTCCTATGTGTCCGCCTCATCGCCATCTGGTTCATCTTCTTGGGAGTGCAGCTATTTCGCTATGGGCGTCGCCTACCTGTCAACGTGGAAAATGCTGCAGGCTTGTCATGAGAAGATAAATACTCAGACTGGCGCACAGGTTCAGTTTTATCGAGTGTTTATTGCCTTAGACTCTACAGGCTTGGCTAGCGATTGTATGAAGCCCAGTTAGGAAAAGTAAGACGCCCGCAATGATCTGATTGTTTCAATTTAGAAAGCAGGTTAGTATATGCTCCCGCCTCCTTTATTTGCATTATGGGTGGGTACCCACTATCTTGTCACATGACGATCTTACAGGAGATGATTTAGGTGATATTAATAAGTGTTTTGCACTCTATGGGATTCTTCTACAAACTGGAGATAATTACAATTGGTAATTATAATTGACCGATATGTATATTAGTCTTATTGGATAGGCTGAGAAAATGCAGGATATCCTTCTATTAGGGCGATGATCAGTTGTGAAATTGCAGTATAGTAAGAATCTGTAGAATCATTTATCAGGTTTTGTCGTTATCCACCGCATGATCACATTACTGGCGGGTCTTTGGAAATTTCAAATTGCTGAGGAAAAGTGTTATGGCTGGAATTATTACCACCCTTGGTCTTTATAATAATACCAAATTGGGGTTGATTTTGCCCCATGAACATATCTTTGTAGATCTGCGGACCTGGAACACCCCTGGGTATGCCCAGGCTGATGTTGAAGATGTCATCCGGCTGATGGGCCCGGAAATAAAAAAGGCCCAAACAGCCGGTGTTACTGCCATTGTGGAATGCAGTACGGTCGGCGTGGGACGCAGGGCAGATATTAATCGGGCTGTATCGGATGCCACCCATCTACCCTTAGTCATTCCAACCGGTATCTATCGTGAACCGTGGATTCCCGATTGGGCACATGCAGCCAGCGAGGCCGAATTAACTGATTGGATGCTGGGTGAATTGCAAGGTGAAATTGAAGGGAGCGGTGTGCAAGCCGGTTGGATTAAGTTGAGCGCAGGCGATGACGGATTAACTGCAAGTGAAACCAAAATCTTACGGGCGGCTTCAGCGGCCGGTCACCAAACGAATGCTGTTATCGGCAGCCATACGATCCGAGGCCGGGTTGTCCGGGATCAGCTCGATATCATCGAGGCGATGGGTTATTCTGCAGAACGGTTTATCTGGATCCATACCCAGGCCGAGCCGGATTTCGAGTACCATCTGGAGATGGCTCGACGAGGAGCCTGGCTTGAGTACGATGCTATTGGTAATAGCGATAATCAAGATGATGAGTACTATTTAAAGAACATACAACGCCTGTTAAATGCGGGTCTGGGTGGTCAATTGCTGCTGAGTCATGACCGAGGCTGGTACGACCCGGCGCTGCCGCTTGGTGGTGTTCCCAAACCATTCACATATCTCGTAGACCAGTTTCTTCCAAAGTTGCGGGCTGTCGGAGTGGATGAGGCATCAATCCACCAACTAACCCACGTTAACCCCTTTCAGGCATTTGCCCGTTGATTCTTAAAAAAGAAACCTGACATTGGCATACACACGAAGTAACAATTTTTACGAGGTAAGGAAAGACAAATCTTTCACCTGGTTCGTCGGTTCTTTTCTATAATGGACTCATTTTATTCGACTAGAACTTAGAAAGGTACAGATTCATGCCAGTGACTTTCGAATTTCCACGCAGCACCCCCGAGGCGCACGGCATCTCATCAGCGGCAATTGCTGATTTTGTGGCCACTGCAGAGCAATCCATCCGCAGCTTACACAGCTTCATGCTGTTGCGTCATGGATACGTTGTAGCGGAGGGTTGGTGGTACCCCTGGCGACCTGAAACGCCTCACATGCTATTCTCGCTCAGCAAGAGTTTCACCTCCACAGCAGTGGGATTAGCGATAGCCGAAGAGAGGCTGACTCTGGAAGACCCTGTGCTCGCCTTTTTCCCTGCCGACGCACCAAAAAAGGTCAGTCATAACCTGGCGGCGATGGAGGTTCATCATTTGCTCTCGATGTCCACCGGGCATGACCAGGACACGACCGAGCGAGTTTTTGGCTCCCGTAATCTATTCAAGGAGTTTCTAGGATTACCGGTGGAACACGTCCCAGGGTCGCACTTCGTCTACAATACCGCCGCCAGCTACATTCTCTCAGCCATCATTCAAAGACTAACCGGTCAGACCCTGCTTGAGTACCTGACACCGCGACTATTCGAGCCACTGGGGATTGTAGGAGCCACGTGGGAAACCCTTCCGAACGGCGTCAACATTGGCGGGTGGGGGTTGAGTATCATGACTGAGGATATTGCGCGTCTTGGGCAGCTTTACTTGCAAAAAGGGTTATGGAACGGCCAGCGTATCTTGCTTGAATCCTGGGTGGAAGCAGCTACAACCAAACAGGTATCAAACGGAAATGACCCCGCTAGCGACTGGACCCAGGGTTACGGTTATCAATTTTGGCGCTGCCGGCATAATATCTATCGTGGCGATGGTGCCTTCGGTCAATTTTGCATTGTCATGCCGGAGCAAGAGGTAGTCTTGGCGATGACCGCCGGTGTTGCCGACATGCAGGCGGTTTTGAACTTGGTGTGGGAGAAGCTGTTGCCGGCGATGGGTAAGAATCTACCACTCACCAATAAGGCAACCCATTCACACCTGTCGCACACGCTTAAGAGTCTGACGATAAACCCAGCTCAAGGGGCTGCCACCTCTTTAATCGCAGCAAACCTTTCTGGAAGGGCTTACACCTTCGAGCCAAACTACGAAACACTACATAACCTACGCTTCGATTTCGATAGTGATGCGTGCACATTAACTTACCAGCTGTTGGGAGGAGGCAAGCGGCGCGGCAAGCACCACCTGACAATCGGGTACGGTACCTGGCGAGAAGGAATGGCGGTTCTGGGGGCGCCAACCTTGCAGCATGTGGCTGCCAGCGGCGTATGGACAGCCGAAGATACCTTTACATTAACTCTATGCCAGTATGAGACGCCGTTTATCATCACCATAACTTGCCGGTTCGAAGGTGATTTGTTATTCTACGATTTCAAGGCTAATGTATACTTCGGACCATCGGAATTCCCGCAATTAGTAGGAAAAGCCGAATAAAATATTCCATCTATAGGATATAGATGGATGGTAACGTTTACCAATGCCTCGGCATTGGTTTCGGTGTCAATATTTCAATGGAGATAAATATGAACAAGATCACTGCGCGTAAACTGGGAAGGTCTGGCATTGAAGTCAGCCCGATGGGACTTGGCTGCTGGGCAATTGGCGGCCCATTCTGGGAAGGGGAAACACCGCAAGGCTGGGGTGAAGTGGATGATGAGGAATCCATCCGTGCGATTCAGGCTGCCCTCGACTTGGGCATTACTCTCTTCGACACTGCAAACGTGTACGGAGCTGGACACAGTGAACGGGTGTTGGCACGCGCATTTACCGGAATTCGCTCACGTGTGGTCATCGCTTCCAAGTTCAACGCTGTTTTCGATGAAACCACTCGCCAGGTGACTGGTAGCGACACATCTCCAGCAGGCATCCGGGCGGCGTGCGAAAACTCATTACGCCGCCTGAACACCGACTATATCGATCTTTACCAGTTCCACGACAACGGCTATCCTCCGGATAAGGCTCTCCCAGTTCGTGAAACGCTCGAACGGCTGGTGGAGGAGGGCAAAATCCGCGCCTATGGCTGGAGCACAGATTATCCTGAGCGAGTGGAAGTCTTTGCCCAGGGACCAAACTGTACGGCCATTCAATTACAGCTGAATGTATTGGATAATAACTCGGAAGTGATTGCACTTTGTGAAAAGCATGATCTCGCAGCGCTCAACCGCGGTCCATTAGCAATGGGGCTCTTAACCGACAAATATTTCACCAACACGAGACTCGCCGTGGATGATGTGCGCGGTAAGAAAAGCCCGGAGTGGATGAAATATTTCAAAAACGGGCAACCGAATAAGGAATGGTTGAGCAAGCGCGATGCCGTGCGCCAAATTCTCACGAGCAACGGGCGTTCTGTGGCACAGGGTGCGCTGGCATGGCTGTGGGCGCGGAGTCAGAAGACGCTTCCGATCCCGGGCTTCCGCACAGTTGCCCAAGTAAACGAAAATGCCGGAGCTATGCAATTCGGTCCACTCACCTTGGAACAGATGCAGGAGATCGATACGATACTCGAAAGAGT
>JBGPBQ010000046.1:0-18508 GCA_041481345.1 Anaerolineae bacterium | reverse complement strand
TGAATTGGAAGTCCTTAGACTTATTGAAACGGGTAACTCCAACCAGGAAATCTCCGAACAGCTGGTCATATCCATCGCCACCGTGAAACGTCATATCAGCAATATCTATAACAAGCTGGGGGTACAAAGCCGGACCCAGGCAGTTGCGATTGGGAAGGAGTTTGGATTATTCGAGTGAGTGTCGATAATTATCTTTTCAAAAGATCGGCAGAGGACAAGATCCACTACCGGTCTTTTTGTTTAACTGGGTTGAGAAAAAAAGGGGAAAGCAAGTTCTTTTGCAACCGGAAGAAATACAACCCCAAATACAACCTTCGGTCGATGATACATAGCGGGAAAACTGCTAAATTAGAACCAAGAGGAAGCAAGATGAACATGAAATTTAGAAACATCAATGAGAATAAAAATGATCTGTCCACCGACCGCCATGGAAGTTACTACGTAATCCATGTCAAAGGTCATCTCGATGAAAGCTGGTCGGATTGGTTAGAAGGTTTGGAGGTGAAGCTAGAAGATAACGGAGAAATGATCCTTTACGGACTCATTAGGGACCAGGCCGCTCTGATGGGTATCCTAATTAAGTTGAACGGGCTTAACCTGACTTTACTCTCTGTGAGTGAAGTCGATCAAACAAAATGAATTGAAAATTATTAACAGTTAGGAGACTCTAGAGATGGATACCACACAACAATTCAATCCCGATTTTGGAACAATCACCAGGAGTGCATACATCATTGAGAAAGTGCACCGCTGCGCAGATTGCCCTATCCGCCAATTAGCCATCAAGCGACCGCAATCGATATTTGCCAGGATTCATGGTTGGCATAAGACCTGGTGGCCAGGATGGAAGGCTCATCAGGCGAGAACGTGTGCCTTCAACACCAAAGCATTACCTCACGCCTAATAATAATAATCTATTGAGATTCAATTATCTGGACTAACACAATATATTATGGAGGAAAAATGGAAAACACTTGGAAGTTAAATCATGATTTTGAAACGATTGCATGGGGCGCATTCTTTGTCTTATGGGGGATCACAGAGATGGTCACATCCTTGCCGGACGGTATGGGTACAGTTGGCATCGGTTTGATCTTAATCGCCCTGAATGTAGCACGGTCCTGGAAGGGGCTTCCTATCAGCGGCTTTTCGACCACACTCGGCATCCTGGCACTCGTTTTAGGTGGGCTGGAGCTGGCACAACCATACTTACATCTGTCGTTCGAGATACCCTACTTCGCAATCCTGCTGATCGTTCTCGGATTGTTCTTAGTGGGCCGCACCATTCTGCAGTATAGAAAGGAAGGTCTGCAATGAAAGTCTTGACAGTTTTTGCTCACCCCAATCCTAAGTCCTTTTGCCATGCTGTTCTCAAACAATTCACCAAAGGGCTCGAGGATGGCGGTCACACCAGTGAAGTGGTCGATCTCTACGCCATTCGATTCGACCCGGTCTTCCGTGTGCAGGATTTTGCCAGCTACGTCCACGAAAGCATGCCGCTGGATATCCTGAATCAGATGAATCTAAAGAAAGACGTACTCGATTCTGCGGGAGGCCCGATCCAAAGGATGATCGCGTCGCTATGGCTACGGGGTAAAGATTCACAAGCAGTCGCCAAGTTTATCCACGCACACAGGCCTAAAGACGTGTGCACTCAATGGGAAAAGGTAAAAAATGCACAGGGTTTGGCGTTCATTGCGCCTGTCTTCTGGTGTCACTTTCCTGCGATCATGAAAGGCTGGTTCGAGCGGGTCTTTGCGTATGGCGATGCGTACGCCTTGACAGCGCAAGGTTGGAATGGAGAAGTGAAAGGCAGGGTACCTCTCCTGCAGCATGAGAAGGCCTTGATCATCAACACGACGCTCTTCAGCGAAGAGGATTATAAAGCCAGTTTGGAAGCGCCGATGAAACGGATCATCGACGACTGGGGATTGCGTTATCCAGGGGTCAAAAAGGTCGAACACGTTTACTTTTATCGTGTGTCAGTAACGAACGATGAGACCAGGCGAGGATATCTGGAGCAGGCTTACAAATTGGGCAGGGATTTTGCCCAGTAAATCATCGATAGGAGAATTCCATTATGTCTCAAACACGCTGGTGGAAAGGTACACATGGCGAATGGTATGTGGTCGGTCAAATTGCTTTGATTCTGCTGATTTTCTTTGGCCCACGCACATATCCGGGATGGACAATCCTGACAACCCCGTTCCCGTGGTTGGGCTCAATTGCAGGTGGCATTATCTTTTTAACCGGGGTCGCCCTACTTATGGTTGCAATTTTCCGATTGGGAGCGAATTTAACTGCGGTGCCTTACCCAAAAGAACGAGGAACACTGATTGAAGCGGGTCCATATCGAATAGTGCGCCACCCGATGTATTGTGGTGGTATATTAATCGCCTTTGGATGGGCTTTCCTGGTCCATGGCTGGCTTACGTTCGGTTACGCGATTATATTGTTGATCTTCTTTGATGTAAAATCTCGACGGGAAGAACGATGGCTGACCGAAAAGTTCCCTGGATATGGCGATTATCAAAAACGTGTCCATAAATTGATCCCATTTTTATACTAGAACGCATTCGGCAACCCACGCGTTGAAGAAACTAATCATTCTTAGCTCCCTTGATTACTAAGAATGATTAGTTGTCTGGTACTTCTCTAATCTGGAGAATACGGGTAATCTGCAGTGCCAATTAATCCGATTTGCGGTAAGAATTTATAACTGCGATGACGATCGGGGGCATAGCCGGCTAGTCATCCCTTCTAACCATCAAAATAAATCGGGTTGGAGATCAAGGCCGGCAGTAATGGCAGACCTGGCAGGAAGCTGCGCAGGATCTCAATGCGGGCAAAACCGGCAGCCGGTATAGAATATCCGCCCTGCATACCGCCATCTGTCTCGGCTTTAAGGAGCGGGGTTGACCCGCTTGAGGTCACCACCTGCACGACATCCCCAGCAAGCAGACCATCGACACTGAATTCGAGCTGCCTGACCGTGGAGAAATCCACGCTGTCTCCTAGGATGGAATCTCCGGCGGTCAGCTCGAGGGTTGGACCGGTGACACTGTAGGTGATATAAGCATGCCCGAGCTTCAAAGCTGAGAGTATATCCGAAGGGCTGGCTGACATGGCGTACACACACGTAGTCGGTCCGCCGGGGAACAACAACAGGGAGTCACGGTGATAATCACTGCCACCGCAAATGGGGACTTTTTTGCCGGACATGAGCATGTTCTGCCACAAGCCCACTGCCTGCAGGTTGGAACCGCGCATCGGTCCATTCCAGATCTCGAGACAGTCATATGGAAGCGAATCCAGGTCAAACAGGAACGGGCAGACCGCGTCACAGGGATGATTGATGCAAATGAAAGCCCCACGGAGGCGCGCCGATTCAAAGCGCGACTGGACATCGGCGAGGGTATTGGCTAAAAACGGCTCATCATACGGTTGGTCCACTCCCAGGAAGTTGGCGTGTCCCTGGTAATGGGTCCATTCAATCCCAGGGATCAGGGTGAGACCGCCAAGCTGAGGCAGAGCACCGGCTGCGACCATGTGGTTGTGGTCGGTGATGGCGAGATAGTCCAACCCGTTGCGCCGGGCATGCTGGGCAAGTTCTTCTAGGCTCAGAACACCGTCGGAGGCAAAGGTGTGGGTGTGCAAATCACCTTTGAAAAGACGCAAGTGTTTCGATGTGAAGCTGAGCTCGTAGATAACATTCACCCCCTCAGGGGCAACCTTGTAGGCGCCGACGATGATCTGCCATTCACCGGGGACCAGGGCGCACGGGTGGTAACCCGGGGTTGCGTCAGTTTCACTAATTGTGATGCTTAGTTTATCCGCGCCGGACGCTCCCACCTGGGTTCCATCTGGGCCAATCAGACCCAGGTCGATGATATTGATCTCCTTACGGGAGATAAAACGACCATTCTCCACCAATGACTCACTTTCATGATACCTTACGTAGCTGTAGGTGAGGGAGAACGACTCGATATTAGCGGGCATGGTGAACGGAAGGGTAAAATAGGTCCCCTGCTGGCTGTGATCAACAAATAAGGGGATGTGCGTGCGGGTTTCGAAAGGTTTGTTCTCCATAACGTTTTACATGGGCTTCAAGTTGGCTGCCAGAAAGCGCTAAATCTGCGCATTCCAAAAGAACCAATTGTGGAAGCCTTCCTCCTCGTGATAATCGGGCGGGATTCCTGCAGATTGACAGGCAGAATAAAACATCTCATTAAGTTCAAAAAAAGAATTATATATCAGAACAGATGCTAGGGGTTTATCACGATTCTATGATAAAACTATGCAGAAACACATAGCTAAACAGTGCCTGAATTGGTCAGATTGAATCCTGGGAATCGATCACGTTTATGAAAGTTAGGGCTGCACCAGGTGAAAGGCGAGGTATCCCCTAGCAGTCCACTTATAGAAAGGATAGCTTGCGATGATCATTGGAGCACATACAATTATCTTTAGCACCAACCCTGAGGCCGATCGAGTGTTCCTGAGGGATGTGCTCCACCTGCCGAACGTCGATGCTGGTGAAGGATGGCTGATATTCAAGTCACCACCGGCCGAGATTGCGGTGCATCCGTATAGAAGGAATAATGTCCACACGTTGTACCTGATGTGCGACGATGTGCAGGCATTTATGGCAGAAATGAAGCAGCTAAACATCGCCTATGACGCTGTAGAAGAAGCGGAGTGGGGTCTGCTCACGAATATCTCGCTGCCGGGCGGCGGAAAACTGGGGGTGTACTAGCCACGGCATGCCAGACCTGTATAGCGGAGGATAGCCTGAAGCATGAGCATGAAGGGTGATAAATTTGTTTGGGGACCAGGCCAAGGTACGAGCAAATCGCTATTTTGGATACAAGCTGGCATCCGTCAGGATCGGATTGGAGAAGCGCTGGCTTTCAATGACCTGCCTGGCAATATCATGACCCTGGGTGATTAATTCGTCGGTGTGGGTAAAATCCCATATCTGAACGGGCATTTCACCAGTGAGGCAAAGGTACAACAGGGGTATGCCGCGTGCTTCTGCCAACTCTAACTCGAGATCTGACTGCCGCTTTCCCACAGAATATATCAAGCGGCTGAAAAATCCTCGAACTCCTTCTCCGGCAGCAATCATCTCGCGCGAATCGATTAAATCCAGGGCTACGACTTCAGTCGCGCCCAGATTGATCGCCGGTTCAACCGGAAGGTTGCTCACCACGGCTCCGTCCATTAGGTAATGCTCCTGTTTTCTGACCGGCATAAACCAGGGTGGCAGGGCAGACGAAAGCAAAACCGCATCCAGGATTTTGTCGTCCGGCATCGTCCCATGTAAGATTGGTTTCCCGGTATTCAGATCGGCGGAGACGATCACGAGACCTGGATGGGTGACATCCGTAAATCCCAAGTCGGGGGTCAATCCGTGGTGGATAAAGAAATCCCGCAAGCGATATGAAGGATCCTTCGAAGAGCGATTAAGCATGGCGCGCACCGTAAGCCAGACGTAATTGTCAGGCATCAGCCCGGAAGCACCAGCTGAATGCCAGGCTCCCGTAAGCCGGTCCAGACTGTCCTTCGAAAAGCCGTTAAGGGCAACGAAGGCAGCGTTCACCGCGCCGATCGAGACGCCGATCAACAGATCGGGCTGGAGGCCATATTCCAGTAAAGCATACATGGCTCCCACTTGCAATGCCCCGCGAGAACCGCCTCCACTGAGCGCAAATGCCAATTTCTTCTTCATCAAGATACACAATTACCCGGCAACTAACTTCTTAAACAGCTCACTGACCTTATCAAATCCCCTCATGCGTGAAGTATAACAAGGTAACCCGCGGCAGTCAATCGAACGCTAATGAGACAGCCTCGCGTAACACGCCCATATCCACTTGTTTTATTCAGAGGTCTGCTTGGAGAGTTATTTGCCTATCACATGCTGGGGTTAGTGGGAATCGTGGTGCCCTGGATCATCCACTTCTGCCAGAATGTAGTTATCTATGCCTTTTGGGCGATCGGAGCGGCCAATTAATCCGACAGGAATGGTGTTCAAACACCAAGAAGGCTGGAACTGCGACCCGTTTTTATTGTACCGCAAGCGATTCCCGGACTGCCTGGCAGCGCTCACAATCCTCCCGGCTGCACAATAAGGCCGAGGGGTTGTCCTTCAATAGATCACAAACAACACCTACAAGGCTGCCAAGGGGGAGAGCCTGAATCACTGCCTCTCCCAGCTCAACTTTCCGGACTAGATCATCCAGGTGAGGAGCAATCGCCTCGAAACCTTCTGAACAACCCGGGAACCTCTGGCAGGGAAGCACGCCTTTGGGAGTGAGAGCCCAGCGGATGAACTGTTTACGCCCGGCAAGCTGTTCAGCATAATGGATGCTGGTGTTAACCGTGTGATCCGTGCCCATCAGCAGCACCCATCCCTCGCCATCCATAAGGGCCTGAATAGGGAAGAGAGGTTCCTTGATCGATTGCGAATCCAGGATCTTCTGAGCATTGATACCCGCAAATGATAGGATTGGGTGGATCGAGCGGAGCGCCTTGGGATGCGTACGCAACGCCTCAGCTACCACTCCCATCAGCGCATCAGCCGGCATATCACGGCGGAATATTTCCGACATCCGGTTGGTGTCTTTCCCGCTGCCATAATTAATCGCATTGTTAGGCGGTCCCACCTCAGGTGTGATCATCGTCTTATATGTGAAGGCTGGCATAATATACGTGTCAAACGAGGAACCTAGCGCACCCAACACCGTCTCAGACCCGCCATGGACTTCTCCAAAAGCGGAGAGAGAAGAATGCACAATTACTGGTCGTGAGCGGTCGATACCCAGCTTGCGGAGCCCGGTAACGAAATCGCGAAAGGTCAACACCCAATCATTCTCCCTTCCAGGAGGCTTTGCGCTTCTCCACAAAAGCTTGCATGCCTTCCTTTTGGTCCTGTGTGGCGAAGAGCATATAGAAAGCCCTGCGCTCATCCGCCAGCCCATCACTCAAAAAGGATTCAAAGGCATGGTTGACCGCTTCTTTTCCCAAACGCACCGCCAGAGGCGCACGTTCGGCAATCTCCGCAGCAAGCTGAAGCGCCTCCTCCAAATAGCGTTCGACCGGTACCACCCGGTTGACCAGACCGAAATCCTTCGCCTCTTCAGCCGTAAGGTGGCGGTTATTGAGCACCATTTCCATCGCCAGGGCTTTGCCCACCGCGCGGGTCAGGCGCTGCGTGCCACCGGCACCGGGAATAACGCCCAGGTTGATCTCCGGCTGACCAAAGCGCGCAGTTTCAGAGGCGATGATCATGTCGCAAGCCATGGCAAGCTCATTTCCACCTCCCAGGCACCAACCGGATACCGCGGCAATGACAAGTTTGTGGATCGCCCTGATACGGTCGAACTGAGGGATATGACTACGGGTGAGCATGTGCACCATGCTAGCATCTGCCATCTCCTTGATATCCGCGCCGGCGGCAAAGGCCTGGTCGTCACCGGTGATGACAATCGCGCCCACCGCTGGATCGTTATCAAAGGATTCCAGGGCTTCAGTCAGCTCATGCAATACGGTGCTGTTGAGCGCATTACGCGCTTTGGGACGATTGATACGCACAAGCCCGACTCGCCCATGAATTTCCGTCAGAATGGTCTCATATGTAGCAGGCATAGTCCCTCCCGGGTCAGGATAAATAAGTTCCCATCAACAATTGAATTTGGACCTTAAAATTATACGTCAAACCTGAAAGTCATATGTCAAGTAAGGGGATCAGCCGGCTGAGAAGTTGGTGTGAACATTCCCTTTGCAACTCCACCCACCACTGCAGGGTATGCACACCCCAGCGTGGGTGCCTGGCAGCACGACTCCAGCTGGGGGGAGGGATTTTGCACAACAAACCAATTTCCCACTTGCGTAAGGAAGCGAAATACTCAATCATGATACCAGCCGGTTCTTCGGGATCGTAATGACTTTCTATCCAGGCTTCAGCGTCGAAGACTGGGAGCACAGGCATTTCTTCATCCAAAATTCGGCGAATATTGGTAGTGAATTCCTGGGATTCTTCGACCCATAAGCGAGACAGTATGTAATGAGGCGTGGGTTGGTCGCTACCCAGTGGGAGATACCAACCCTGCGAGGATATACCAGCTTCAACCCTCGCGAGCAGGATTATATCCTCTTCCAGGGCGGACAATAATTCCTGACGATAAGTAATTAATTCTTCCATAAACTACCCCGTGGCGAGGTGCTTACATTCCTGGCGGCAGAGATAAAACCAGCCCGGTCAGCGAGGAGGCAGACCCTGAGCATATGAACAGTAACAGCCTGACCAGACCAGCACGGTCGCCCAGTTTTAGCTCGGGAAGCGCTTCCTGCCAGCGATGGAAGGAGGTTAAATCCCACGCTGGTGATGGAACGGGACCTATCTCCAGTGGACCATCACAAATAACATTGACCCGGATACGGTAGGCTGAAAGCTCACGCGCTGCAGCCTGCGTCAAGCCGATCAGACCTGCCTGGCTGGCTAAATAGGCAGCATGACCTTTACGGATATCATTCCTCCCAGCTGTGGAGATCAGGTTAACGATAGTGCCAGCACCTTGCTGACGCATGACCCGCCCGACCTGCTGCATAGTGAAGAATGGTCCACCCAGGTTTACATCCAACGTACGGTGAAATTCCCACTCATCCATTTCCAGGAGAGATGCGTCCGGTTCCACACAAGCATGATTGACCAGGACGTCTATGCGCCCATAATGATCGAGCACCTGTGTGACCATGGCTTCGATCGGCATGCGTTTGGCGATGTCAAAGACGTACGACCTGGCTTTCCCACCGGCTTGATGGATACGCTCAACTGTTTCATCCAGGCTCACAGGGTTGATGTCGTTGGCTGCCACGGCTGCGCCTAGGGAGGAAAATGCCAGGGCAAGCTCCCGACCCAGGCCTCGAGCGGCCCCGGTGATCAATACCACTTTGTCGATAAACTCATCCATTGCCAATATCTCATATACCGTATTTAGGAACTGTGCTCACGAATAATATTCGATCAGCAATCAATTTAAAACATCAGTCTCACACACCACAACCCCATTCGGGTTTTGTCCGGCATTGAGGGGGAGACCCAGGTAGGGGGAAGGGTCGAGGGTGTTCTCGATCTTCAGCTCATTGCGGAAACTACCTTTACCATCATCCTGGACGATGGAAAAATGTAAATGGACCCCCACGGGGTTGTTGGGGTCGCCGGAAAAATCCCCCTGATACCCCAAGAAAGTGCCGGCCTCTACGCGCACTTCACTCTTCCCGGGTGGGAATTCGGGTGAGATATAAGATGCTCCGTTTTCATCGGCCATATGTGTGTAATATGTCCAGATCTGGCGAGTGGGGTTGAGTGGATCGACGGGAATACGGATGATGAGCGTCGATTTCCAATCTGCTAAACGGGTGAGATAACCGCCATAGGCGGCGATCACCGGCATTTTACCGGGCACATCGCCACCGAAGATATCAATCCCCTGGTGCTGGGTGCCCGGTCGAAATGAATCACCCCAGATGAAGCCCACGTACCCGCTGGTGGGCGTGATGAAAGGCGCACTTCCACAGCTTTTGCCGGGCTGCAGCGATGAATCCGCATGGTCTGAGGGGTTAGTCAGCCACTCACTAAAGCGTCTCATGCGCCCAATGCGTGTGCGCAGCCATGGATAAGCAAAATAAGCCCCCACCAGGGTAAGCACCAAGATGACGGCAAAAATCCAACGTCCTATTACCAATTTATCCCGTTTAATCATCGGGCGCCTAGTAAGCTTCGCTTCTGCAGAAATTGCATTGAGAATGATCCATGTATTCCTAGAATATTACCATCCTTTATGGATTAATTCTGGCTCCATATACGGGCAGCTCAAGATATAAAGTAACTATAATATACAAATTACGACACCAATTGCTTCAAGATAGCATATTCAATCTATAGCCATATAACTTCCGCCTGTTATGAAGGAGAAGCGATGAACAAGATGCTGCGTGAATTCCCCACACCGTTCGAGACTGAACGGTTATCCTTACGAAGCTATCGACCTGGCGATGGAGGCTGGTATTATGCCATGAGCTTAAAAAACCGGGAGCACTTGAGCCGGTATGAAGGGGATAATATCGCCGCCAATGTGGTCAGCGAGGAAGCAGCTGAGGTATTGGTGGGTGAGGTGGAGGCTGCCTGGAAGGCGCACAATTGTTTCTTCATCGGCGCCTTCGATAAAAAAACGAGCGAATTCGTCGCTCAAATCTATGTCGGACCCGTGGATTGGAACCTGCCAGAATTCCAAATCGGCTATTTTGCCGATGTCGACCATGAGGGGCAGGGTTTCGTCACCGAAGGGGTCAAGGCTGTGCTGGCGATCCTATTCGAACAAATGAACGCCCACCGGGTGCGATTGGAATGCGACGAGACCAACGTGCGCAGTATCCGGGTGGCAGAGCGCCTCGGCATGAAAAGGGAAGGCTATCTGCGCGAAAACCGGCACAACCCTGATGGGACGTATAGCGGATCCTATATCTATGGATTGTTGCAGGCTGAATATCAGCTAAAAAATAACTTGTAGGCGATCCTTGAAACCATAGGTTAGGACGTCACTTGATGCGTGAGGCTTCCAAGATGCGGGACTGTGCCAGGCTGACATATTCCGGGTAGATTTCATAGCCGATGTAATGCCGGCCGGCTTTGAGGGCGGCAAGTGCGGTTTGACCGCTGCCCATAAATGGATCAAGGATGACCTCATCTTCGAAGGAATATAACTGGGCGAGCCGATAGGGCAGCTCCACCGGGAAGGGTGCCGGGTGACCGACCTTTGAGGCCGACTCGGCTGAAAAGGTCCATACGCTTTTGGTGAACTCGAGGAACTCGTCTCTTGAGATGGTGCTTTTCCTGTGGAGTAGGTTTTGCCGTTTGAATGCGCCCTTGGAAAAGACAAGGATATATTCATGCACGTCCCGCAAAGTGGGGTTGGCAGCCGATTTCCAGCTGCCCCAAGCGGTGGATGGACTGGCACTGGCAGCTTTATTCCAGATGACCTCACCGCGCATTAAATACCCCAGACGTAGCATGCTGTCTATAATCCAGGCATGTAGGGGTATATATGGTCTTCGCCCAAGGTTAGCAATATTCACACAAGCCCGGCCCCCTGGCACCAATACCCTGTTTACCTCAGCCCAAACCCTTTCCAGAAAGGCCAGATATTCCGGCAGAGTCAAATCATCATCATATTCCTTGCCCACATTATAGGGCGGGGAAGTAACCATTAAATGGACGCTGTCATCAGGCAGGGCTGCCATGCTCTCGGCTGAGCTCTGGAAAATCCGGTCCAGACACTCCACCGGTATGGGGTTTTCGGTATAGTCAATCACCTGTTTCTGGGGCAGGTCGATGTATAAACGGCTGTTATAAAAAGGCGTAGCGTCATGGCTCTCGCGCCCGGGTGACCCAAACTTGCTGGTGGTGGTTTTCCGGCGCTTTATCCCCATGCGCTATTCAAGTAAATCCAATACTCTGGCCCCCGTCACGCGGAGGATATCGTGTGGATTGAGGTGCAGCAGCACATTTTCTGCTCCACCCCCCGCGTAAGCATCGGTAAAGTCGAGCACGCGTTTATCGATAATTGTAATGAGCGGCTGGCGATGACCGAATGGCGGCATTGCTCCCACTTCATAGCCGCTGATCTCCAGGACCATTTCTGGTGTGGCGAGCTTTACTCTTTTCTTGCCTATTCCATACAAATCCGCGATGGCTCGACGCTGGATGTTGGACAATCCGCAGGCGATCGCCAAGACGGGGTGTTCATCGGCTAAAAAAAGGATGGATTTAATGATTTGATCCACATGGGTGCCCACGGCCTGGGCGGCAGTTTCTACCGTGGGAGTGGGTACGCCCGGTCGGACGATCTCAGCCGCGACGCTCTGGGCCTGGATATATGTCCGCAGCTCGTCCACGCCCAGTCTAGCCGGTGTCATTTTGCGCCATAGACTTGTACTTGCGAATATTTTCCAGGTCGTCCTCGCTGTGGTCGGCGATGAGCAGCCTCACCCTGCCGGCGGTCATTTCCTGCAGGAGTCTGCCGGCCTCCTTGCCAGATTCAGATGCCAATCCAAAGTTGAGCGCGGCGTACGTGTCGAAAAACAATTCATGGATCAGGGCACACTGCATATCGCCATATAGCGTCTGGCTTACCCGGCTGGTCGCTTCACGGCGCAAACCCGGGATATCTTCAGCAGCGTGCAGGAAACGCGGCCAGAAAACATGAAAGTCAGGGGTGGCGGTTGATTCAACCAGGATAACTAATTTATACATGCATCCATTATACTCTTGACGACATAGATGCAAAATTATTAGAAACAAGTAACCAATAACGCTTTCGTGGTATGATACCAAAATCAAGGAACCGATAAATGGAAGATAATATTACAATCATTGAAGGTCCACCACCAAACTTTGAAGATGTACATGAGGGTTGGCCGTTGGGATTGAATGAAAGCCCATCCCTGCACAAGCTGGCGCTGACCCGCCTGCGTACATTTAATGGACCGGCATTGGTCGAGCGTTGTTACCGCGCCTGGCGTAAACGAGAAGCCATCCAGCTCGAGTTCCGCGCCGCCGATGGATTGATCCATAAGACGCCGATCGTAGCTTCGCGTACACTGGATGCGGATGACGGGCAGCTCATCTTTTTGTGGGTGCGGTTCACCGAACAAGAAGCGCTGATTGAATTAGGCTCAGACGACGATCAATATGGCCTGGATGATGATGACCAGGAACCACCAGAATAGTTAGTTTTCATGCCCATTGAGAACAGGCGGGTCCATCAACCCGCCTGTTCTTTGTTTTAAGCATTAAAATAACGATGGGAGGATATCCGATGTCTGATCTAATCACTACCGAATTCAAAGATGGAATTTTCGTGATCACGATGGACCATCCAAAGGCGAACGCACTCACCCTGGAGATGGTCAGTCTACTGCAGGGGGCATTCAAGGACGCGGCCCGGCAAAAACAAGCGCGGGTGGTGGTGCTTAGGGGGGCAGGTGAACACTTCAGCGCCGGGCAGGACGTCTATGAAATCTTAAAGTCTGAGGGAGAGTCATACCGCCAGCACCTGCTTGAAACCTATAATCCACTTGTGCTGCAGATCAGGCGGCTGGATTTACCCGTTTTGGCCGAAATTAATGGTACGGTAGCTGGGGCAGCGTTGGGGTTGGCACTAGCTTGCGATTTGCGGATTGCCAGCCAGGAGGCGTGTTTCGTGGTAGGGTTCCTCGGCATTGGCCTGGCGCTGGATTCAGGTGTCTCACTATTCCTGCCATCATTGATCGGATTGGGTCGGGCAACAGAGGCGGCATTCACAAATGAACCTATCACCGCGAAGCAAGCCTTAGAATGGGGTTTGGTCAACCGCCTAGTCCCGCCCGCTGAGCTGCACACCAGTGCCCTCCAGATGGCGATGGCTCTTGCGATAGGACCGGTGCACAGCATGGGGTTAGCCAAGCGCGACTTTGACAAAGCCATTTACCCACACCTCGAGCAGGTGTTGGATTACGAAGCTCACATACAGGAGATTGCCCGATTAGGAACCGAGCATGGGGAAGGTGTCAGAGCATTTGTGGAGAAAAGGAACCCTGATTGGGAAACCAGCTATCGTTGATGCAGGAACATCACCGCAATGGTGAGGAAGAAAAACAAGGCAGACACCGCTGTACCGGCCACAATTACTTCACGGTTGGTGCGCACATTCACCAGGGTATTGGGTGAACCCAGCCCCGGCCTGTGCAGTACCGGTCCCCCGAACCAGGCAAATAAAGTACCGCCGATCAGACCACCCATATGCCCCCAAATGTCGATACCAGGTATTGTAAAGCCAATGACCATGTTTACTGCCGCAATGATGACCACCTGAGATAATGCCCTACGGGCGATGCTACCGAAAACTTCACGATTTTGATAAATGAGCACACCTTCTGCACCGAGCAGGCCAAATATGGCAGTGGAAGCGCCAAGCGAAGGACTTAGAGTGAACATGAATGACATTACATTCCCTGCAAAGCCGCTTAATAAGAACAACGCCAGGTAGCGCCCACGACCATAAAACCGTTCAAGCGTCGGACCGATCGCGAAAAGTGCATACATGTTAAAAGCAATGTGCAGGGGTGTTTGATCTGAGTGCAAGAAAATAGGGGTGAATAATCGCCACACCTGCCCCTGCATGATCAAATTATTATCTTTGACACCTAAAGCGGCCGGAATGTCTATGTGTAATAGATAATTGGTGGCTAATTGAAGGAGGTAGATTGCAACGCAGATACCAATTAATACAAAGGTCACATACGGACGGAACACCGGCCGCATGACTGCTGGCCCGACTGACTCTGCAGGTGGGTAAGAGGTGCCCTGAGGAGTTGGCTGGTCCTGATTCATAAGGTGACTACGCGTTGTTTCACCCGGTGATGTTCGGCAATAATGATCGATATGATGGTATCGACCGTTTCATCAAGGTGAAGCTCACGGTTGATGACCACGTAATCGAATGTATTGATATGGGTCATCTCGTGTTGGGCGGTGGCAATCCGCACCTTTAATCCCTCCGGCGTCTCGGTTTTACGTTCCTGCAGGCGGTTGACCATCTCCGCTTCATCTTGAGGGGAAAGGAAGATCAACAGTGCATCCGGGCAGAGCCGGCGGATTGTCTCAGCGCCCTGTACATCCAGGCGCATGACCACATCCTTCCCACTGGCCAAGGCATCCCTGACCTGCGCTTTGGGGATACCCTTGTAATCATCATATACTAGCGCATATTCCATCAGCTCACCGTTTTCGATCATCTGCGCAAACTCAGCCGGGGAATAGAAAAAATAATCCCTGCCATGGACTTCATTGGGGCGCGGTGGGCGTGTGGTGGCAGTGATCACAAATTGAAAGTATAAATTTCTTTCCTTCATCCTCTGAATGATCGTATCCTTCCCCACTCCTGAGGGACCGGAAATCACGATCAGCAGCGGCTCAGTATAGCGCTGGGCACATTCATATTCCGTCATAGAAATCTCCGCAAACAAGCATTATAATTCAGCCTTGCTCCGCATGCGAGCAAAAACTTACCAGCATTTTGGTAGACGGAGTCAAAACATGCCAAACTACCAATATCGATGTATGAATTGTAAAAGACGCTTCGAAATGTTTATTTCCTACAAGGATTATGGCGTCAAAAGCGTTCATTGTCCCCACTGCTCCAGCGAGCAGGTGCAAAGACGCATCGGGCGCATCCGCATCGCCAAGTCGGAGGAAAGCCGGTTAGACGCGCTTACCGATCCTTCTGGGCTGGAAGGGCTTGAGAATGACCCAAAGGCTCTGGGGAAAATGATGCGGAAAATGGGTAATGAAATGGGGGAAGAGGTTGGACCGGAGTTCGATGAAGTGGTCGACCGATTGGAGGCGGGACAAAGCCCGGAGGATATCGAAAAAGCGATCCCAGACCTGGAGGGTGGGGCGGGTGGGATGGGGGATGATGGGGATTTCTAAGCCACCAACGAAATCAGGGGTGAATATTTAACCTTTCAGCCACAACACGCCGCAATTCATCCTGGACTTTTTTAGGTGAATGGGAGGCATCGATTACTTCCCAGCGCTCTGGCTCAGCTTGCACAAGCTGGATATATCCCTGGCGCACGCGTTGATGGAATTCCAGATCATAGGCATCCAAACGGTTCCATTCGCCCTTTAATTCCTTGCGCCGCAAGCCTGTTTCAACATCCACGTCCAATAAAATAGTCAAGTCGGGTTTTAAGCCGCCTGTGGCAAAAGTCACCAACACCCGCAGTGATTCAATATCAATTTGATGACCATACCCCTGATAGGCTAAGGTCGAATCGGCATAACGGTCACTGAGCACTACGCCGCCCTTTTTCAGGTGCGGCTTGATGACCTGCTCGACGAGCTGGGCGCGTGAGGCCTGGAAGAGCAAAATCTCGGTGCGCGGGTTCATTTCCTTGTTTTCAAGGTTATGCAAGACCGTGCGAATCTGCTCACTGATGGAAGTGCCACCTGGCTCACGGGTGGTTAAAACATTAAAACCGTGCTGGCGCAAATATTCTGCCAGGATGGGTAGCTGGGAGGTCTTTCCGCTGCCTTCAGGACCTTCAAGGGTGATAAACATGGTGGTTAATCTCTGAAAATCCTGACCCGCCGGTAAGGTTCCTTGCCGTAGGAATGAGAGGTCAGGTTCGCCTGGCGCGCCATCTGGTGCTGCAGGCGGCGGATATAGGCAGTGGCGGGAGGCAGCTCAACATAGCGCTCCCCATTCAGCACTGCGTCGATGGCAGCCTGGGTATTTTGCATGGCCGGCTCCATACCGCGCTCCTCGGCGACCGTAGAGGACAGATTGTACAAATCACTCAGGAAATGCTGCATCTGGTTGACGGTGTTGGCGCGCAGAACATAGATCGACATGCCCCGGTTCTCGGCGTCGATCACCGGGTGCTGGCGGCTGCGATAATATGACCGCAGCGTCACCAGGACCTGCGCCTGCTCCAATTCATTTACCACGACCGCCGGAACTCCTAAATACTTGGCTGCTTGAATCAGGCGGTTACGGGCCACGCCATATGGGTAGATTTTTATGGGCTGCAGCGTGGACAATGTTTCATTGGTCACCTCCTCAACCTGGTTATTGGGGAGCTCTTCAATATGTGTCCGGGCTTCCACTACTGGAAGATCCCTATCTTTACCAAACTCCAAAGGCTGGCGGGAAAACGCCTGCGCACCGAAATTCCTTTTGGCGGGTGGGGTTGAATGCTCGATATGGATCTCCCCGCTTTCATCACGATAGCGCAGCTCGGGCGAGATGGGATATCCTCGCAGGAGTGCGTCGACTGAAATGCCCACATCCAGGTGCACAGCCAGGCGGTCGCGGGTTTGGATCTCGATGAGCATATCAAAGGTGGGTGGGGAGCGCCGCTCGAGCACGGTTTTTTGGGTGCCACGCCGGCGGGCCTCTTCATCAGATAGGGTGACCGATTCAATCCCTCCCACCAGGTCTGACAGAGTGGGGTTGAGCAGCAAATTTTCTAGGGTGTTCCCATGCGCCGTACCGATCAGCTGAACACCCCTTTCTGCGATCGTACGGGCAGCTTCGGCCTCCAGCTCGCGACCGATCTCATCGATCACGATCACTTCTGGATTATGGTTTTCCACCGCTTCAATCATCACCTCGTGTTGTAAGGCGGGTGTGGAAACCTGCATTCGGCGGGCGCGGCCGACTGCCGGGTGGGGGACATCGCCGTCACCACCAATTTCATTGGATGTATCGACGATCACCACCCGTTTTTTCTCAGCCAGGAGGCGCGCGGCTTCGCGCAGCATGGTGGTTTTACCAATCCCCGGGCGCCCCAAGAGCAATAAACTCTTGCCGCTTTCGATCAAATCCTGAATGATATCCGTCGTCCCATACACGGCGCGCCCAACCCGGCAGGTTAAACCAACAATATCCCCCCGGCGGTTGCGAATGGCGGCAATGCGGTGTAACGTCCGCTCCATACCAGCCCGATTATCGGTATCAAATGCGCTAATGCGCTCGACTACAAAACCGATGTCGGCATGGGTCACCTCAACCTGGCTTAGGGTCTCCTCGCGGTCGATGTATCGTGCTGTGGGTACCCGCCCAAGGTCGAGAATCACTTCCAGCAGATCATCTGAGCGGTTGATTATCGTCAATTGGCCTGCCACCTTGGGCGGCAACACATTCAATAAGACATCCAAATTATCAGTAATACGTTTCCTTGTCATAGTTATCCTGAAGAAATCCACTAAAGGATTCCTTTTGAGCTTATGAGATAGAGTTTGCCCCCGACCGCCTTTCAACTTTAGTCGGTTCTTGATAGCGGGATTCATTAATTTGTGCGATCGGTGCAGTGGGCTCGGCGCGTGTGCCATTCATGGCGGGTACCTTGTAAGCCTGACTTTCACGTTGGGCAACCGTCAGGTGCCGCACCATCACTGCCTGTACCGGGCTCGGTTGTGCACCCATGGCCTCAATGGCTGACTCCAACCAGGATTGGTAGGAGCGGACGCACAGGAACAGTGGACGATTGCCTCTTCCGGGCAGATCATGCAGTAAATGTACCAAGGAGCAATCGAAATCTCCCACATCGGGATGGATAAAAGGCTGTACCCAGATACCATACCGCCCATATTTCAGCTCAACGAAGGCAATCACATCGCCATCTTTATAAAGAACAACCCCTTTCGTACTCTTTTTGGGTAGCGGTTCGACCTGTTGAACTAACCCGGGAACCACATTGGCATACAGCGAACGCACCCCGATGGCATCCCTTGACAAAGCGGTTCTCCATGGAACAGGTTCCTGGTCACCCAGCGGTTGACCATCCAGGCGCCAAATTCGCTGGCGGGCGTAGATCGCAAACCCTGCCCGATGCAGCAACTGAAAGACCTGGCTGCTCTCATTTACATCCGCCAGGATGTGGAATGCACCCTTTTTCC